>NZ_JBFBAS010000003.1:163412-420381 GCF_040682335.1 Streptomyces sp. NPDC051219 | reverse complement strand
GTCGAGCAGCAGGACGTCCTTGACCTCGCCCTTGAGCACACCGGCCTGGAGGGCGGCGCCGATGGCGACGACCTCGTCCGGGTTGACACCCTTGTTGGCGTCCTGACCGCCGGTCAGCTCCCTGACGAGCTCGGCGACGGCCGGCATACGGGTCGAGCCGCCGACCAGGACCACGTGGTCGATCTCGGACAGCTGGATGCCGGCGTCCTTGATGACGTTGTGGAACGGGGTCTTGCAGCGGTCGAGCAGGTCCGCGGTGAGCTGCTGGAACTGAGCGCGCGTGAGCTTCTCGTCCAGGTGCAGCGGGCCCTCGGCGGACGCCGTGATGTAAGGCAGGTTGATCGTGGTCTCGGTCGAGGACGACAGCTCGATCTTCGCCTTCTCCGCGGCCTCGCGGAGACGCTGGAGAGCCATCTTGTCCTTGGACAGGTCCACGCCGTGGCCGCCGGCGAACTGCTTCACCAGGTAGTCGACGACACGCTGGTCCCAGTCGTCACCACCGAGGTGGTTGTCACCGTTCGTGGCCTTCACCTCGACGACGCCGTCGCCGATCTCGAGCAGCGAGACGTCGAAGGTGCCGCCACCGAGGTCGAACACCAGAATGGTCTGGTCGTCCTTCTCGAGCCCGTAGGCAAGAGCGGCGGCCGTCGGCTCATTGACGATGCGCAGGACGTTGAGGCCCGCGATCTCGCCGGCCTCCTTGGTGGCCTGGCGCTCCGAGTCGTTGAAGTACGCCGGGACGGTGATGACCGCGTCGACGACCTTCTCACCCAGGTAGGCCTCGGCGTCACGCTTCAGCTTCTGCAGGATGAAGGCACTCATCTGCTGCGGGTTGAAGTCCTTGCCGTCCAGGTTGATCTTCCAGTCGGTGCCCATGTGGCGCTTGACCGACCGGATGGTCCTGTCGACGTTGGTGACCGCCTGGCGCTTCGCGACCTCGCCGACGAGCACCTCGCCGTTCTTGGCGAAGGCGACGACGGACGGCGTGGTCCTGGCGCCCTCGGCGTTGGTGATGACGGTGGGCTCGCCGCCTTCGAGAACGCTGACGACGGAGTTAGTCGTGCCCAGGTCGATGCCGACCGCACGTGCCATTTCAATTCCTCCAGCTGACTTGAGTGGAACAGGCTCAAGGATGCATGACGGAGCCGGATGAGTCAACGGACCTGAGCGCAGTCGACTCAACTCTCTGGCCTTTATCTGGCTCATACGCGCCCCGCCCAGGCAGCGGACGTACCCGGAGAGGCCCTGGCCTGCGCGTCGCACCCGGAAGTTTCGCATCAAGTCGGGCAATGTCGGGAAAGAACCCGGACGGAGGAACGCGGGACGCGCCCGAAGGCGCCGGGGAGACACACCCGAAAGCGCCGAGGCACGGGGTCGGCCGGGGCGCGGGAGCCACGGGCCCAGGGAAAGGTGCGGCACATGAAAGCCAAGCGGGCGCTCGATCTGGCGGGCAGCCTGGTGCTGCTGCCCCTCCTGGCGCCGCTGCTGATCCTCCTCACCGCCGCCGCCGTCGCCACTTGGGCCGGCCCCCCTTTCGTCCGGTACCCGGCGGCCGGACTGCACGGCCGCCCGTTCGAGACCCTGAAGTTCCGGATCGCCCCGAACGCACTCGGGCGGCTGCTCGACCGGTACGCCCTCGACGAACTTCCGCAGCTGGTCAACGTGTTACGGGGCGAGATGTCACTGGTCGGCCCGCGGCCGCTGCCCGCCGAGGACCCGGCCAACACCACGCACCGGCTGGAGGTACGCCCCGGAATCACCGGCCTGTGGCAAGTGGGGGCGCGCTCCGATCTCCCGTGGGAGGAGATGCCGCTGCTGGACCTGCACTACATCGAGCACCATTGGCTCGGGATGGATCTCGCCATCCTCGTCCGTACGGTCCCCGCCGCCCTCCGGCCGCGCCGCAGCCGACTCAGGGTTGCCTGAGCGACGCAGATCACCGCGTGCGCGGCTACAGTGCGGCGGCATAAGTGGGTAATCTCAGCACGGACTGATTAAGTTACCGCTTAGTAATCGCTGGATACCCACCCTCCCTCGCAGGCCCGAGGAGCCACCATGCAACTCGCCGCGATCATCGTGTCGCTGGTCCTGACCGTGGTCGGCGTTGCGCTCATCGCCCGAGCCGTCGCGCAGATCTACCGGTTCGTCAAGCTCGGCCAGCCGGTGCCGGCGGGCAGCCGCACCGACAACCCCAAGCAGCGCACGATCACCCTGGCCAAGGAGTTCCTCGGCCACACCCGGATGAACCGGTGGGGCATCGTCGGCTTCGCGCACTGGTTCGTCGCGATCGGCTTCCTGACACTGCCGCCGACGCTCGCACAGGCGTACGGGCAGCTTTTCCAGGCCGACTGGGTGCTGCCGGTCATCGGCGGCTTCCTGCCGTTCGAGATGTACATCGAGTTCATCGGCCTGATGACCGTGGTGGGCATCGTCATCCTGATGGTGATCCGGCTGCTCAGCCTGCCCTCACGGGCCGGCCGCAAGTCGCGGTTCGCGGGCTCCAAGGCCTGGCAGGCGTACTTCGTCGAGTACGTCATCCTCACCATCGGTCTGGCGATCTTGGCGCTGCGCGGCCTGGAGGGCGCGATCCACCATGTCGAGAGCTACGAGGCCGCATACTTCGTCTCGTATCCGCTCGTCATGGCCTTCGAGGGACTGAGCGTCCCCACCCTCCAGACGCTGATCTACCTCACCGCGATGATCAAGATCGGCACCTCGCTGATCTGGATGATCACGGTCTCGCTCAACACCAACATGGGTGTCGCCTGGCACCGCTTCCTCGGCTTCCCGAACATCTGGTTCAAGCGGAACGCCGACGGCTCCACCGCGCTCGGCGCGCTTCAGCCGATGACGAGCGGTGGCAAGGAGATCGACTTCGAGGACCCGGGCGAGGACGACGTCTTCGGCGTGTCCCAGGTCGAGCAGTTCTCCTGGAAGGGCATTCTCGACTTCTCCACGTGTACGGAGTGCGGCCGCTGCCAGTCGCAGTGCCCCGCCTGGAACACCGGAAAGCCCCTCTCCCCCAAGCTTCTGATCATGTCGCTGCGCGACCACGCGCACGCCAAGGCCCCGTACCTGCTGGCCGGCGGCGGCAAGACCATGGAGGGCGAGGAGAAGGCTTCGGCCGAGGCCCTGAAGGATGTACCCGCGGCGGCACTCGCCGAGGCCGAGCGCCCGCTGATCGGGACGCTCGAGGAGAACGGCGTCATCGACCCGGACGTGCTGTGGTCCTGCACCACCTGCGGTGCCTGCGTCGAGCAGTGCCCGGTCGACATCGAGCACATCGACCACATCGTCGACATGCGCCGCTACCAGGTGATGATCGAGAGCGCGTTCCCGTCCGAGGCCGGGACGATGCTCAAGAACCTGGAGAAGAAGGGCAACCCCTGGGGGCTTGCCAAGAAGCAGCGGGTGGAGTGGACCAAGGAGGTCGACTTCGAGGTCCCGATCGTCGGCAAGGACGTCGAGGACCTGTCCGAGGTCGACTACCTGTACTGGGTCGGCTGCGCCGGGGCCCTGGAGGACCGCGCCAAGAAGACCACCAAGGCCTTCGCGGAACTGCTGCACATCGCGGGCGTCAAGTTCGCGATCATGGGCGGCGACGAGAAGTGCACGGGCGACTCGCCCCGCCGCCTCGGCAACGAGCCGCTCTTCCAGCAGCTCGGCCAGGAGAACGTGGCCATGCTGAACATGGCCTTCGGCGAGGACGACGACGACCCTGAGACGAAGAAGCCGAAGTCGTCGAAGAAGATCGTCGCGACCTGCCCGCACTGCTTCAACACCATCGCGAACGAGTACCCGCAGCTCGGCGGCGAGTACGAGGTCATCCACCACACCCAGCTGCTCCAGCACCTGATCGACGAGGGCAAGCTGATCCCGGTGACCCCGGTCGAGGGCCTCATCACGTACCACGACCCCTGCTACCTGGGCCGCCACAACAAGGTTTACACGCCCCCGCGCGAGATCATGTCGGCCGTCCCCGGTCTGCGTCAGCAGGAGATGCACCGCCACAAGGAGCGCGGCTTCTGCTGCGGCGCCGGCGGCGCCCGGATGTGGATGGAAGAGCGCATCGGCAAGCGCATCAACACCGAGCGCGTGGACGAGGCGCTGTCCCTCAACCCGGACATCGTCTCCACCGCCTGCCCGTTCTGCCTGGTCATGCTGACCGACTCGGTCAACGGCAAGAAGAACGACGGCGAGGCGAAGGAATCGCTCCAGGTCGTGGATGTCGCGCAGCTGCTGCTCGACTCGGTGCGGACACCGGTGGACCCGGCCGGCTCCGAGAAGCCGGAGGGGACGCCGGAGCCGGACCCGCAGCCGGACCCGCAGCCGGATCCCGAGTCGGCACCGGTGAAGTGAGCCGGTAGCACGAACGACGGACTCAGACAGAACGGCCGGACCTGCCTCGGGGGCAGGACCGGCCGTTCTGTCGTACGGATGGCGCCGTTCCGCCGGACGAGTAGTGCCGTTCTGCCGTACGAGTGGTGCCGTACGGGCCTCTCCGGGCTCCCCCTAGGGGATGTCACAGGTCGGCAGCAAACCCCGGCGTGTTCCGGCAGGCGGCACCGGGCCCCGCCGGGACCAGGTACGTTCGAATGCGTGGCTGGATTCAGGATCGGACGCGGCCGGGACAACCGCACCCCGCAACAACAACCCCCGCAGCAGCAGCGGTACGGGCAGCAGGCACCTCCGCCGCCGTACGGCGGCCAGGGCGCGCCGCCCCCGTACGGCGGCGGCGCACCGCAGCAGCAGTGGCCGCAGACCGGCGGCGGGTACGCAGGCGGTCAGCAGCAGCGGCAGCAGCGACACGGCGAGCCGGAGTACTTCGGCGACCCGTACCAGCAGCAGCACGGGGACCCGTACGCCAACAACCCCGGCCACACGCGGGCCTTCAGCATCAACGAGGACCCGTACACCGACGGCTCCACCTACCGCGCCGGGCAGACCTCGGCGCCCCCCGCCGGGCCGCGCCTGCACTGGAAGCAGCTGCTGAGCGGCATCGTGCTGCGCCCGGCGGCGACCTTCTGGCAGATGCGTGACCACGCGGTGTGGGGCCCGGCGCTGATCGTCACGTTCCTCTACGGCCTGCTCGCGGTCTTCGGCCTCGACGACGGCCGCGAGGAGGCGATCAACGCGACACTGTCCAACGCCATCCCGATCGTCCTCTCTGCCGGCGTCGGGTTCGTCATCTGCGGTCTGATCCTGGGCGGCGTCACGCACACTCTGGCCCGCCAGCTCGGCGGCGACGGCGCGTGGCAGCCCACCGTCGGCCTCTCCATGCTGATCATGTCCATCACGGATGCGCCCCGACTGCTCTTCGCGATCTTCCTCGGCGGCGAGAACACCCTGGTCCAGGTGCTGGGCTGGGTGACCTGGCTCGCGGCCGGTGCCCTGTTCACGTCGATGGTGAGCAAGTCGCACGATCTCCCGTGGCCGAAGGCGCTGGGCGCGTCGGCGATCCAGCTGATCGCGCTGCTTTCGATCATCAAGCTCGGCACGATCTAGCTCTCCAGCCGCACGGAAACAGCAAACACGAGGGCCCCGGCTGCCACAGCCGGGGCCCTTCTTCGACGACCTTGTTCACGGTTTACGCGTCGAGAACCTGTCCCTCGCGGCGGACGACAGGAGGCTGGACACTCCACGGGAAGTTGATCCACTCGTCGGTGCGCTTCCAGACGTACTCGCACTTCACCAGCGAGTGCGACTTCTCGTAGATCACGGCGCTGCGCACCTCCGCGACCGTCCCGAGGCAGAAGTCGTGCACGAGCTTCAGCGTCTTCCCGGTATCGGCGACGTCATCGGCGATGAGCACCTTCTTCTCGGAGAAGTCGATGACGTTCGGCACCGGCGAGAGCATGACCGGCATCTCCAGCGTGGTCCCCACACCGGTGTAGAACTCGACGTTCACGAGATGGATGTTCTTGCAGTCCAGCGCGTACGCCAGGCCCCCGGCCACGAACACCCCGCCACGCGCGATGCTCAGCACGATGTCCGGCTCGTACCCGTCGTCGGCGATGGTCTGGGCGAGCTCGCGGATGGCGGACCCGAACCCCTCGTACGTCAGGTTCTCTCGTACGTCGCTCATGCCGGCCCCTACACCTGAGTCCGATGGAAGTTGAGGAAGGACCGCGAGGCGGTCGGCCCCCGCTGCCCCTGATAGCGGGACCCGTAGCGCTCGCTCCCGTACGGGTGCTCGGCCGGCGAGCTGAGCCGGAACATGCACAGCTGCCCGATCTTCATCCCGGGCCAGAGCTTGATCGGCAGTGTCGCGAGGTTCGACAGCTCAAGAGTCACGTGCCCGGAGAACCCGGGGTCGATGAAGCCCGCGGTCGAATGCGTCACGAGCCCCAGCCGCCCCAGCGAGCTCTTGCCCTCCAGCCTGCTCGCGAGGTCGTCGGGCAGGGAGACGACCTCGTACGTCGAGGCGAGCACGAACTCACCGGGGTGCAGGATGAACGCCTCGTCCCCCTCGGGCTCGACCAGTCTCGTCAGGTCCGCCTGCTCCACCGCAGGATCGATATGCGGATAGCGGTGGTTCTCGAACACCCGGAAGTAGCGGTCGAGCCGCACGTCGATGCTCGAGGGCTGCACCATCGACTCGTCGTACGGTTCGACGCGCACGCGCCCGGCGTCGATCTCGGCCCGGATGTCCTTGTCTGAGAGAAGCACGCCCTGAGGATACGCAGAGCGCGCGGGACTGCCGCAATTCCGGCCTGCAACGACAGTCCCGCGCGTCCGGCTAGCGCTTCTCCAGCACGACCGGAACCGCCTGCCGCAACCGGGCACAACGCGGACACCGGATGAGGCGCCCGGGCCCGATGCGGCCCTCCCCGAGCTGTTGCATCGGGAACGAGGCGGTGCTGAAAACGTGCCCTTCGGCACAACGGACGACGGTGCGCTCCATCGAGTCCCTTTCCCCAACAACCATCAAGCGACGAATCGCCACATTAGGGGATGAACAAGATGGCGCTCCAGGCGGCACACCGGCCACCCAAGGTACGCCTCAACTCCCGCCACCCGCACCCGTATCCCTCTCCCGGAACAGCGAAACGGCCCCGCGGCAAATACACCGGGAGCCGGGCATGGGGTACAGTGTGCGACGATGCGGGTGCAGATCAAGGGCCCGCTGCGCGGGTGTAGTTTAATGGTAGAACATGAGCTTCCCAAGCTCAGAGCGCGGGTTCGATTCCCGTCACCCGCTCTTCCACGAAGGCCCAGGTCGGCGACCTGGGCCTTCGTCGTCGTCTCGGCCTCCACGGCTCCCACCTCTGATCGACAGACCCAGCCGAGCGACCTCTGGTCGGTCTCCGGCCGGGTCGCCGCGCAGCAGGACTTCCTGGTGCGCGGTGCCAGCAAGCTCCTGGAGGAGCTGGGCAAGTACCCCGACGCCGGAGGGGCCGGCACCGAGGCCCAGAAGTTCGCCCAGGCGTACAAGAAGATCGGCGACCGCTGGCTGGAGGTCTGGGGCCGGTCCGTGCTCAGCGTCGGCGGCGTCGCCGTCGGGTTCACCGAGACGGCCAACGCCTACACCAAGGCGGACGCGGCGGCCCACCCCAAGCCAGGGAAGACGGCCGAGCAGCGCCCGCGGCCCGCGGTCATCGACAAGGCACCGAAGTTCGACTCGATACCCGACATCGAGTGGGGCGACGACGACGGCGGCGACGACATCCTGCGCGGCCTGATGGAAGGCATCCCCGAGATCGTCCGGGACGTCCTCCAGCCGCTGTGCAAGAACGTGTTCCGGATCGGAAGGGTGGCGGACGTCCACCCCTTCCCGCAGCAGCACTACCTCAACTTCCTGTGCCACAGCTGGATGAACGTCTCCATCGTCGCGTCGATGGGGGCGGACCAGCTCACCCAGGCCGTCGGCACCATCACCAACCACCAGCAGGCCGACTGGGAAGCCGCCATGCGGACCTTCTGCAGCGCCCTGTGGGGAGGGACGGCGTGGGGACAGCAGCGGCACGGCTACCAGTGGGGGCAGACCGCCAACTCCGGCCCGGGCACGCCCCGCGTCCCCACGGGCAGCGGGCCCGTCCTGGCCGTACTGAAGGACACGGCCGACAACATCGCCACCATCCTGCGCGAGTACGCGGAAGCCGCCGTCGACCTGAACCGCGACGTCGCGGACGAGCTCCAACGCGCCATGCTGAAGGCCGCCAAGGAGGTCATCGAGGACCTCGCATGCGCAATCGGATGGCCATCGGGAAAATTGAATTCCTGAGCCACCTCCAGCACGTTGGTGGGCGTAAGACCTAGCGAACGAAGTCGATCCTTTTTACGACTGTCAGCAATGCCGGCAAACAGTACCGCCGCTCCGCCGAATACGATTTGCTCGATCGGACTCGCGCCTAAGTGCCTGGCTTGGGCCGTCGTGGCCATTGCCTGTCGCTCATTATCAGACAACGCCCCGTCGTGTTCAATCGCAAGCAACCTACGCTGCTCATACGGCAACTCAGCAAGCCCCATAACCCCTCCAACTGAAAATCCGCGGATGCCCAGCCCTGAAATGCTTGCTTGAGCTCCCCCCTGCCTCCCCTCTTGGCGTGTCCCACCCCCGCTTGCCGGCATGTCCCTCCGCCGACGACAGGGCATAAGCGGTGGGCGAAGCGGAGGAGAGCAAGCGTTGAGAGGGCTGCGACCAAGCGGTAACGCTCCGCGACGCTACCCGCCCCCGTGGCCGACTGTCATCAGCGTGTCCTGCCTCCGATGAAGTGCAGGAGCGCACAGCCGGAGCGCGCGTGTTGGCCAGTGCGCCGCTTCGGGAGGTGCCAGCGCATTGGCATCGCTTGCAGAGGCGATCCGGGTGTTCAAGGGATGCGACGGTGGCGGCATCCAGGTCGTCAGCGCAGGCGCAGACCGCGTCGAACTGTCCCCAAGTACGGGGGTCAAGCTCTCATGAGGTAACGGCTTGGCACTTGTGCCCCAACCCTCGAGAGTCGGCCACTCTGGATCCAAGCATCGAAGCCTGCTTCGACCTCGACGCCCTGTACTCGGACCGCAGGACGATCAGCGGTCAACCACGGTCACAGCGCCACGCCCCCACGCACCCCGCTTCCCTCAATTGTCGCAGGCCAGACGACATTTCAGCGCCAAGCAGCCCGTGCTTTCCAAGCCCAGAGCGCGGGTTCGATTCCCGTCACCCGCTCCAGCAGAAAGCCCCAGGCCAGCGGCCCGGAGCTTCTTTTTTGTCTAGACCGCGCTAAGCATCTCGTGCCATATCCAGGCCAGAGCTGATCGTCCGGTCCCTGACGCCGGGCACTGAACTTCAGCCGCAGGAGCTGGTGCCCCCCCGTGCATCGCCGTCACAACAGGACCCCGTTCCCGTCCGCCCGTACGACACCGCATCGCGTGTGCGAGGAAACGTGCAGAAGGATCGTTACAGCGGTCCTGTCCGCCACCCGGATGACTTTCTGTCCGCCGCACCCGGCGGTTCGTCGGAGCCCGCAAGGGCTTGCCGTTGACCATTGAACGGATCGGTGCAGCGGTCAATGAATGTCAGGGCCACGCCCACCGCATATGCATGACCGATACAGGCGCCTGTTACGGAAATGTCCGAAAAAGGTAACGCGCGCCGGTTGGCGCGCCCGTCGGCCCGGCGACGCTCCAGAGTTTGAGCCCTCGGCCAGCACGGCCGGGAACCCGCATCGCTCCACCCGCTCCGTCGGCCTGTGGAGCACCGTTCTTGAGGAGACGTCACCTATGTCTACTTCTCGCACCGCCCGCCGTATCGCCGCGACCGCTGTCGCGGCCGGCGCCGTCCTCTCCGCCGTCGCCCTGCCGGCCTCCGCCCACGACGACGACCGCTACCGCGACCGTCGCCACGAGCAGTCCCGGGTCGAGATCAGCGACGTGCAGGCCCACAGCCGCGGACGCGACAACGGCAGCAACCGGTCCCTGAACGCCGAGTGGGTCGAGATCACCAACAACAGCCGCCGCGGCGTGGACCTGGACGGCTGGACCCTGCGCGACTCGGACGGCAACCGCTACCGCTTCGACGACGTCCGACTCGCCGGCCGGGCCACCGTCCGCATCCACACCGGCGCCGGGCGCGACACCCGCACCGACCTCTACCAGGGCCGCCGCAACTACGTGTGGGACCGCACCGACACCGCGACCCTGCGCGACGACCGCGGTCGCACCGTCGACGCCGAGTCGTGGGGCCGCGGCCACAACCACCGCTGACCCAGCCGGCGAGGGCCGTCCGCCCGTCGACACCGGACGGCCCAGCCCCCCATGAACCGTGTGCCCCGGGCAGCCTGACCTGCCCGGGGCACACGTGATCCCGCACCACTTGAACGAACGGGACGGGCCTCATGGCCGATGGTCGCGCAGAACCGATAAACCGCCTTGCATAAATCGTCCATATGCATAGAATCCGTCACTCGGTTGCCGCGCATCCTGGCGAACGCCCGAAACGTTGGGTGGAACATGACGCCAGCACAGGCCCCTTGCCCGCCCGCGGGCCGCCTGCCCAGTTCCAGCCCTCACCTCGACACTCACGCCGTTCGGGTCGGGGAGTGGACCTTTACGCCGTCCTCCGCTCTCCGCGTCCCAAAGACGAACGCCACCCTGCGTCATAAGAACCTGCACATCGAATTGCGGTACTCGTCCTCAATTTTCGAGGCGTTTATGGCGGCGATGGGACAGATTCAGGCCGAGTTCGTCCGTCTTTCGCGCGGCGCAGAACCGTCCGCCGCGCACGGCGGTGAGCGGGCTGGGAAGGGCATTCATGCATGAGACGCGTGGCCGGCACAGCCGCGTTGGCACGCCGCCCTATTCGGCCCCCTCTGCCGCCTGGGCGGGCTCGGATGACGGATACCCTCCCGTCGCAGTCAATGATCAGCCCCTTCCCCCGCTTGAGTCTTTGGACGTGTCCTGGGACCCATCAGAGGAACTGGCGTACCTCCTGCAAGAGGCCATCCATACCGAGGAGAGCATCACCCCCTCATACGTTGCCCCCGAATACGCCGCTCCTGAATACGCTGCCCCCGAATACGCCACACCTGAATACGCTGCTCCCGAATACGCTGCCTCTCAATACGCCGTCTCCGGCGAACCTACTGTCACGGCAGCGATCGACGCCCACCTCGAAGGCTTGGCAGAGGTCAAGGCAGAAGTTCCGGCTCCGCGTCCCTCGTCCCCCGGGCACCGGCGTCGCGCCCCGTCGCGGAGGCCTGCGGTCAGCCCGCTGCAGACGGCGAGTTTCTTCCTCGCTGCGCTCGCCGCCGCCATCGTCTCCATGGTGAGCGTCTTCGGCGGCATGGTCACGTATGAGCCCCTGCGCCACATCGCCGAACCTCGCACTGCCCACGGTGTCGTCCACTGGTGGCCCCTGCTCGTCTACGGGCCTTGGCTGGTCGCGTCACTGTCCATCCTGCGCGCCGCTCTCCACCAGCGCCGCGCGGCGCACTCCTGGTCCGTCGTACTGCTCTTCTCCACCGTCGCCATGCTGCTCTGTGTGGCGCAGGCCCCCCGGAGCCCCGTCGACGTGGCAGCGGCCGCGCTTCCTTCACTCGCCGCCCTGGCATGCTTCCAGCAACTCGTCCGCCAGATCACCCTGACCCGGCCTCCCCGCCAAGCCGCCCCTCGCCACCGCAGCTCCGCGTCCCCCACCGCAGCGTTTCGCGGCCAAAGCGAGACACCGGCATAGCGTCGCCTGCCCCGCTCGGCTCACTCGGTCGCCTGACGACGCCTGACGCCTGACCTTCCCAGCCGTCAGGCGCTGAACCAGTCGGGCGTCTGATCGGGGTTCTCGGCGAAGTAGTTGTAGCCGTCGAAACGGCGAGTGGTGGCCGTCCGGCCCGCGCCCTTCACCCCGCGCCCTTCACCTGGACGAGGACCAGATCTCCTACGTCTGCGGGCCGACCACGAAGCGCGGAGGACGCGCCCGGCGGCGGACGGTCCAGCGTGTCCGCCCACAGCTGCAACGACTGCTGGACCAACTCGCCGACGGCTGCGGGCAGTGGTCCTCCCAGTCGGCGAAGAGACCGCCACATCCCGGTCGAGGAAAGCGAGCCGTTAATTGTTGCGTTCGGGCTGGGGGAACGCGTCGAAGTCCGTAATGAGGGCGGCGGCCGGCGGATTCCAGGCCAGAACGTCCATGTGCCGCCCCAGGACGATGGCCGGGCCCTGGTCGGCGGGCTGTCCGTAAAAGACCCGGACTTCCGCAGTTGGTGGGCGGCCCACGAGGTCGCCCACAAAACGTGGGGGACCAAGGCACTGAACCACCCCGTCGTCGGGGCACTGACCCAGCGCAGCCTGGACCGTCGGACCGGCAGCCCTACTTCAGCGAATGCGGATCGCGGCCGCGATCCCGGCCTCTCATCCCGGCATTCGTGACGACATGTCCGGGAGTACGGGATACCACCGCCGGTAAATCTTCGCAGCAGCGTCACAAGGGCTGCGCACGACCTTCGGGGGGCGCCACTAGCGTTACTGCCCGCTCGATCCCGCGTGCGAACTACAAGAGGTCGCCGGCGCCCCTGGCGGCGCAGTCAGCACAGAAAGATCGCAGATGGACTACTGCTCCTCGTGCCGCCGCCATCTCAACGGGGCTCTCATGTGCCCAGGGTGCGGCGCATACGCTCCGGACATTGCCCCGCCTGCCCGTCATCTCCAAGGCGCGGTCGCCTCTGCCGCGACGACTCGGGAGGCATGGCACGCGGATGAGGTTACGGCGCCCAGGTCCCACGCCGGCCCTCATCACCCCGCCGCCGCACCTTTCGGTAGTGGCGCATCCGAAGACACGATGGCCGATGCATCGGACACCGATCCGTCCAGCGGCTTCGAAGGCAACGCCCCCAACACGCGGGGCCGAGCGGCTCGGCGTCGGCAACTGGCGCGTTGGAAGAAGCACCGGCGCCGGGCCGTGGCCGCAGCGGCAGTCGCCATTGTCGGTGGCGGCCTGACCGTTGCCGCGCTGCAGACCACCAGGCCGTCCACCAGCCAGGCACACATGGCCTCACCGCCGGAGCCGGTGACCTCGCCCTCACCCCGGACGGGGACCCCCGACTCGTCCTCACACCAGCCCGACGCCCCGGTTTCGCGGGATTCCAGCACTCGGCCACCCACGACAACCGGTCGCCGGCAGGACACCGCCACCACCACGCCTCCCACCGCGACGACGAACCGGCAGGCCGGATCCGCCGCCACTGCCCAACGCTCCGCGCCCCCGAGCGCAAAGCCGTGGACACCCGAGCCGGCCACGGGAACGGAGGTTGGCAACTCCATCGCCAATGCCGACGCCAATGCCAAACCCTCCACCCCGGCCCCGGAGACCACGCCGCCCTCTTCCACCGAACGCCGCGGCGCCGCAGGCCCCTCGACTGTGACCCTGCTGCCGACCACGCCGGGGGACGAGCCGGCATCGCCGACGCAGTTGTGCCTGCTCGTTGTATGCCTCGGCTGACTCTCACGGATCCACGCGTGAGGCAGACCCCGGCCTGCCCACCCGGGCACACGCACCAGTGAGACAGCCGAATCTCACTGCCGAGACATCTAGGAGGCCGAGTCCTGTGAGCACTGTCTACGAAGCCCGGCTACACAGAATCGGCCGGTGGTGGGCCATCGATGTTCCGCAACTCGACATTCACACCCAGTGCCGCACCCTCGATGAGGCCGAGGACATGGCACGCGGCGCCATCGTCGAAGCACTTGGCATTCGACCTGACACCATCGCCGTGGAGCTGGTGGTTCCGGAATTCCAATCACTTCTGCGGTCCGTGCAGGAAGCGCGAACGCATCGCGCCGCGGCCGACGCTGCCGAGCAGCAGACCGTCTCGGATGCCGCTCGCACCCTGATCGAGGACTTGCGTGTAAGCCAGAGCGATGCCTGCCGGCTGCTCGGTATATCCCATCAGCAGGTGTCCCAGCTTGCCCCGGCGGCCTCAGGCTTCGCCGACTCGCGGCCGTGGCACCCTGGTCCACTGTCCATGCCGAGCGCACCGCGCGTCGGCGTCCGCAGCAGCGACGACACGACGCAGTACTCGAACGGGCATCGCCAGCCGCGAACGGGACTCGCCAACGGCTCATCCGACAGCAGCAGCATGATGCGCCCGAAGCGGCACCGACAGGAATCATTCGTCCCCCCGGCCTGGGCGATCGCGGAGGATGGCGCCTGAAACGGCCAGCAGATCTCAAGACCGAATGCCCGCCTGTCGTACACGTCGGGGCTGAGTGCGTTTCCGTCTCGCCGACGGAACCCATTTTCGTTCCGAATGGACGCCGCGATGTCGGCATAGATCCGAGCGATACTCGGAAATCGGAAACCGATATGAGATCGCAGGTTTACGAGAGGTTTCATACCCTGGGGCGGGGCTATTAGACAAGGCATGAACAATCCTCCTGAATCCATGCCCGCAAACGACAACTATCACCCCTATGACCAAAGTCGGGACGCCCATGGGCGTAATAGGGATGGCGCCGGAGCAAACCGGGCAGCGTTGGTCATCCACACGATCGCGGACATCGCCGCAGGCTTTCTCGGCCTGTGGATCCTGCTCTACCTGCTCGACGCCAACCAGGCAAACGTCTTCGTCGGCTTCGTGCACGGTATGGCGGACTGGCTCGCCGGCTGGTCCCAGGACATCTTCACCATGGAGACGGAAGGCCTCCGGGTTTTCCTCAATTACGGTCTGCCCGCAGTGATTTACCTTCTGCTCGGCCATGGGACAGCTGCGCGGGTACGCCGCCTCTGACCGGATTCCGGTCGAGAGCGTCAGGCGGGTCAGTGAGACCTGCGATCAGACCACGCAGGATGTCGCGGGCCTCACCATTTCTCCCTCGGCGTCGCCATTACTCGATTAACAAAGGCATACGGCCGTGTCAAGCCACGTTTTTCTGGGGCATGACGGTCACCTTGCGGTTCGTGTCTGCTGATCTGCAGGCCGCATCAATGGATGAAGGCCTTCAGCCAAGCCTTTGAAATCGAGGTGCAACCCAATGAGCGTCTCCCATGATGTCCTGGAAGATGGAATGCCCCAGGAGGGGGGCCAGGCATCCCCATCCAGGTCAGGCGTGACCGCCGCACCGGCCGGAACGCCCTATCACCGGTTGGCTCGGACCGAGCGGCACCGCTGGTGGCGGCCGCCGGTGGCCACGGTGGCCGCCGGGTTCGGCTGGTTGGTCTTCTCGATTGCCGTGGGGGCCGGACTGGTCCTGGCGGCCTCGCAAGCCGGGGTCGAGCCGGGCACCGGCGACCTGCTGCTCGCCGACCCTCTGTGGGATCTCGCCGCGGTGCTGCTCATACTTGCGCTCCTGCTCCCTCCGGTGCTCCTTGCCGCACGCCTGGTGCAACGCCGCCCAGCCGGCACCTTGTCCTCGGTGACCGGGCGGCTGCGCTGGCGTTGGCTACTGGCCTGCCTGGCGGTGGCCGCGGCCGCGGTGCCGCTCCTGTTCAGCCTGACGGCCGCCCTCGACGCCGTATCCGGGGCCGTGGCCGCCGATTCGACCTCCGTTGCCTGGGTGGGCTGGCCGGAGTTCCTGGCCGGGGCGGCGGTGCTCGTCCTGCTGGTGCCGTTCCAGGCCGCCGCCGAGGAGTACGTCTTTCGCGGCTGGATCCCACAATTCTTCGGGAGCTACCTGCGCACACCGTGGGTCGGCATCATCGTGGGGGGTCTGCTGTTCGCCCTCTTCCACGGGCTGGGCACGCCGTGGGGCTTCGCCGACCTGTTCCTGTTCAGTTTTGTCCTGGGCGTCCTGGTGCTCCGTACCGGCGGCCTGGAGGCGGCCATCGCCTTCCATGTGGTCAACAACCTCTGCGCCCTCCTCCTCGCCGCCACCTTCGAGGACGGGCTCAGCGATGCCGCCTCCGCCAGCGCTGCGGACGGCTCCTGGACCATGCTGGCGGCCGAGGCAGTCGTGATGCCGCTGTACGCCTGGGTGGTCCTGCGCCTGAGCCGCCGGTTCCGCATCGAACGCATCTCCCCCGCCCCCACCAGCCTCCCGGCGGAGCCCGCGGCTGCCCCGGACTGGACGAAGGAGGTGTACCGACGACCATGAGCAAGACCACTTGGATCCTGCTCTGGTGGCGTCTGAGGCGGTGGTCGGCGGCACTGCTGTACGGCACGGAAGCCCGGAGACCCGGCACCACCACGATCGCAGCCGACCCGCATGGCCCCCATCACCACAGCTGATCAGACGTGCAGCAGCAGCGACCGCAGACGGGTGCGACGACAGGCCGGCCGGCCTGTCGTCGCACCCATTCCCGTCACGAGGCAAGATGCGGCGAACCAGGCGATATGTTCTCCGCGTACCGGGGCAGGGATCGGATCATGCCCATGTTCGTCGGAACCTCGGGGTGGCAGTACAGGGACTGGCGCGGCGTTCTCTACGCACCCGGGCAGCCCCAGCGGCTGTGGCTGGAGGAGTACGCCCGGCACTTCGCCACCGTGGAGAACAACAACGCCTTCTACCGGCTTCCCACCAGGGCGATCTTCACCTCATGGCGGGAGCGGACGCCGGAGGATTTCGTCATGGCGGTCAAGGCCAGCCGTTATCTCACTCATGTGAAGCGGCTGCGCGACCCCGAGGAGCCGGTGGACCGGCTGATGGATCGTGTCCGGGGCCTCGGCGACCGGCTGGGACCCGTTCTGCTGCAACTGCCGCCCAACTACCGGGAGGACATCGCGGCTCTGGACACCTGCCTGGGTTGCTTTCCCGACACGGTTCGGGTGGCCGTCGAGCTCCGCCACACCTCGTGGTGGGAGGCGGAACGAGAGTTGCGGGCGGTGCTGGAACGGTATGGCAGCGCGCTGTGCTGGGCGGACCGGGGGTCTCGTCCGGTGACGCCACTGTGGCGTACCGCGTCATGGGGGTATGTGCGGTTTCACGCAGGCATCGCCGAGCCGCAGCCTCGCTACGGCCGCCAGGCGTTGAAGTCCTGGGCCCGACGCATCGCCGACGGCTGGCCGGACGAGGACGATGTGTACGTGTACTTCAACAACGACCCGGGCGGTGCCGCCGTGGTGGACGCCGCCAAGTTCGCGCGAGCCGCGGCGGCATTGGGCAGGACGGTGAGCCGTACGCCTCCGGCCGTGCCGGTACGGGCAACAACGTCCTGAGCGGTCGGAGCCGGAGACGGTGGTTCTGAGCCGGCCCCGGAGCCCGGGGGCTTCTCTGCCGCCGACCCGCAGCCGCCAAGCGGTCGCCCAGCCGCCCAAGCCGTCCCAATGAACGCAGCGCTTCACGTATGTGTCGGGCAATCCAGAACCGTTGACGTGTCCCGCCTTCGTTGCCAGCCTCTTGGACGTGAGCCAGTCCGAGAGCTTCGCCGCCCGCCTGCACGTCGATCTGCGACGTCAGGCCAGCGCCATTTGTGCCGCCGGTCGCTAGATCCCGCCGACCCTGCACGTCTCTCCCCAGAACGCTCCTCGCACGATCTCGTGCGCACCAGGCCGCTGAGCAGCATGATCCGCGCTTTCGGCTACCTGCCCGATTCCGCGCAGAGCGGCTTGTTCCCCCTGCCCCACTGAGGGCGGCCCCACGCCAAGGGGTCACCGGTGCCATGAGAGCCGCACGCTCATCACCTTCCGAAAGGACACTCGCATGACTTCCACCACGGGCTTCGACATCCGCAGAATCGGCGGACGAATCGGCGCCGAGATCATCGGCGTGGACCTCTCGACCGGTCCCGGCCCCGCCATCGTGAGCGAGATCAACTCCGCGCTCCTGGAGCACAAGGCGCTCGTCTTCCGGGGTCAGCGACTCGACGACGCCGGCCAACTCCGTTTCGCCTCGCTCTTCGGAGAGCTGACCACCGCCCACCCCACCGTCCCCTCGGTGGACGGGCAGCCCAACGTCCTGCCCGTCGACGGCGACGAGGGTGTCCGCGCCAACCGCTGGCACACCGACGTCACCTTCGTCCGTACGCCTCCGAAGGCCTCCACACTGCGCAGCATCGTGGTCCCGCCCTACGGCGGCAACACTCTGATCGCCAACTCCGCCGCCGCGTACCGGGATCTGCCCGAGCCGCTGCGTGACCTGGCGGACAAGCTGTGGGCCGTGCACACCAACGACTACGACTACGCCGCCCCGAAGAGCGACAAGGCCGCCGAGCACCGCCGGCAGTTCGTCTCGCGGAAGTACCGCACTGCCCACCCCGTCGTCCGCGTGCACCCCGAGACCGGGGAACGGGGCCTGTTCATCGGCGGGTTCGCCCAGAGCATCGTCGGCCTCGGCCCGTCCGACTCCCGCGACCTGCTGCGTCTCTTCCAGTCGTATGTCACCCGCCCCGAGAACATCGTGCGCGTGGCATGGGCGCCAGGCGACCTGGTCGTGTTCGACAACCGCATCACCCAGCACTACGCCCCCGACGACTACGGCGACCTGCCGCGCCTGCTGCACCGGGTGACGGTCGCCGGTGACGTGCCCGTCGGCATCGACGGCACGCTCAGCCACGCCATCGAGGGCGACGACGCCACCCACTACACCCGCGCAGCGGCCTGAGGCCCACGGCCGCCGGTCGGTGCAGAAGCGGCATCCCGACCGGCGGCCTTCCTCCCACCTCCCGCCTTCGAGGCTGCCTCCCGTGCGGTGCGGGATAATGCCGGCATGCGGATTTCAGCCAGGGCGGACTACGCGGTACGTGCCGCACTGCAGCTCGCCGCGTCCCGGGATGCCGGGCCGCTCAAGGCCGAGGGCATCGCCGACGCCCAGGACATCCCGCACAAGTTCCTCGAAGGAATCCTGAACGACATGCGCCGGGGCGGGCTCGTGAGCAGCCAGCGAGGCGGAAACGGCGGATACCGGCTGGCCAAACCCGCAGAGTCCATCACCATCGCCGACGTCATACGCGTCGTGGACGGACCACTGGTGTCGGTACGGGGAGTCCGTCCCCCCGAGCTGTCCTACACCGGTCCCGCCGAGTCGCTGCTGCCCCTCTGGATCGCGCTGCGTGCCAATGTCCGCGAGATCCTCGACGGCGTGACGCTGGCGGATGTCGCGTCGGCCGAGCTGCCCACCGGGGTGTCGGCCCTGGCCGCGGCCCCCGACGCGTGGACGAATCCCTGACACTTCCCCCGCGCCCAGCCGCCTGACTGCTCCAAGGCAGCTCCCCGACAGCCCGGCCGAGTCTTCTGCGTCTCGGTGGCCGGAACTTGCTGTCCATCATGCGAACGCCCCCTTGGGACGGGGCACCACCTCTGGCACTATCCCTACCAATCCGATAGGAAACCTAGGGAAGTTGAGGGTGGCCGTGCGAACGGTGAGTCCGGTGTCCTCTGCCCCACTCGTCCACCCGTTGACGGCGGACCGGCGGCAGCCACCGCCCGTGCAGCCCGACAGCCCTGGTCCCTGCACGTCGCCGGGGCGGTGAACGGCCCCGTGTCCAAGGCATCCGCAGCCGATCCCGCCTCCGCCCGGGCCGGCCAACCGGCCGACGAGGCGATGTGGCGGCGCATCACCCGAGAACTCGCGGATGATCTCGCCTCCGACGCGATCGCCCGCGAGCGAGCGGGGAAGTCCCCCTTCGACGAAGTCTCACGGCTGCGCGAAGCCGGCCTCCTGGAGCTGCTGACCCCGGCCGGTCCAGCCGGCCCGGGCGCCGACTGGGCCACAGCCTGTGCTGTGATCCGTGAGATAGCGGCGGCCGACAGCTCCATCGGCGAACTCCTCGCCCGCCACTACGCGTTGACGTGGAGCGCTCGGTTCTTCGGCTCGGCGGACCACGCTTCCTCCGGCGCTGCCCGCCACAAATCCCGGCCGGCCGAGGAGCACTGGCTCCTCGGCGGCAGCACCGACCTTCCGGGAGCGGGGCCAGGGGCCGGCCTCACGCTCACACCGACCGGCGAGGGGTATGTCCTCAACGGCCGGAGGGTCTTCGCCGCGGGCGTCAGCGTCGCCGACCGGCTCGTCCTCGGTGCGTCATGCACACGTACCGGCGACCCACTGCTCGTGCTCGTGGACCCGGACAGCCCCGGCGTACTGATCGACGCCCTGAGCGAACGGCTCGGCCAGCGTCTCAGCGGTGCCGGCAGCGTCGGCTTCGACGGCACCCGTGTGGGCCCGGACCAGATCCTCGGGACGCTCCCCCATGACGAGCACACCGTCTCGCCCTTCACCGCCCTCGCCCCGCAGGCGCTCCGGCTCGCGCTCACCCACGTCAGCCTGGGAATCGCCGAAGGCGCACTGGCCGAGGCCCGTGACATCAGCCGGACCAACCCGCACGCACGACCGGCCACGGCCGCGGGCGATGACCCGTACGCCGACCGGCCGAGCGGCGACCCGTACCTGCTCCTCGCATACGGGGAACTGGCCACCGCCGTCCGCACCGCCGCCGCGCTCGTCGAGCACGCCACAACGGCCCTGGCCGGGGCTGTGCTGGCGGGACCGGAACTCGGCGTCGACGAGCAGGCCGATGCGGCGATCCTCGTCGCGGCCGCGGAAACAGTCGCCGACAACACCGCGGTGGACCTCACCATGCGCATCCTGCAACTCACCAGCCACACTCGCCCCCTTGATGACAGCACCGGCCTAGACAGGTTCTGGCGCAACGCGCGCGTCCTGACCGCAGGAAACTCGCCCACCCACCGTCTGCGCGACATAGGCGATCACTTCCTCAACGGAGCGCACCCCCCTTTCGCCCCCGGCGCCTGAGCCCACCGGGGCGGGGGCGACCGCGAGGGGATTTCCCCGAGAGTCACCGGCCGATACTCGCCGTAGCGGACTTGCACAACAGAGGGAAATGGGGTTATTTCGAAGTTGAGCGTGACCGTGGTTCCTGTCTCCCCTGGCTGGGGGTGAGCCACTGTGCTGTTCACCGACCGGGAGGACGCCGGACGGCGTCTTGCCGACGCGCTGCGCCATCTCGCCGCGCACGAACCCGTCGTACTGGGACTGCCACGTGGCGGGGTCCCGGTGGCCTTCCAGGTGGCGCACGTCCTCGGCGCTCCCCTCGACGTGATCGTGGTCCGCAAGCTGGGTGTCCCGTACCACCGTGAGCTGGGGTTCGGCGCCATCGGCGAGGGCGGAGTACGCGTCATCAGCGACGACATAGTCCGCCGCAGCGGGGTCCGGCAGGCGGACATCGCCGCCGTCGAGCACGACGAGGAGGCCGAACTCGTGCGCCGCGCCAGGCGGTTCCGGGCCGGCCGGCCCCGGCTGGCACTCGACGGCCGGACAGTGATCGTCGTGGATGACGGGATCGCCACCGGGGCCACCGCGGCGGCCGCGTGCGAGGTGGTACGCGCACAGGGCGCCGCTCACGTGGTGCTCGCCGTTCCGGTGGCGCCGCCGGACGCCGTCGCAAGGCTGCGTACCGAGGCGGACGAGGTGGTGTGCCTGTCCACACCGGTCGCCTTCTCCGCCGTCGGCGAGTGGTATCAGGACTTCTCCCAGACCTCCGACGAAGAGGTCGTCTTCCTGCTGGCCCAGGCGGCGGCCGCCCCGGTGACCCGCACGCCGGCCGCGGGCGCCGGAACCGGGACGGAGACCGAGGTCGAAGTGGACGCGGGCGGCGTACGGCTGGCCGGTGACCTCGCACTTCCCGAGGGCGCGGGGGCGGGGGCGGTGGTGATGTTCGCCCACGGCTCCGGCAGCAGCCGTCACAGCCCGCGCAACCGCCTGGTGGCGGCGGCCCTGAACCGGGCGGGCCTGGGAACCCTGCTCTTCGATCTGCTCACCCCGGCCGAGGAGGCCGACCGGGCGAACGTCTTCGACATCGAGACTCTGGCCCGCCGGCTCGCGGACGCCACGGCATGGCTGCGGCGCCGCCACCCCCTCCCGATCGGGTACTTCGGGGCAAGCACGGGAGCCGCCGCGTCGCTCCGGGCCGCCGCGTCGCCCGACGCGGACGTCGGTGCCGTCGTCTCACGCGGGGGCCGGCCCGACCTCGCCGGGCCGCACCTCGCCGACGTACGGGCCCCCACGCTGCTCATCGTGGGTGGCCGCGACACGATGGTGCTCGAGCTCAACCGGGCCGCCCAGGCGCAGTTGCGCTGCGAGAACCGGCTCGAAGTCGTGCCGGGGGCGACGCACCTTTTCGAGGAACCCGGGGCGCTGGACGAGGTCGCCGACCTCGCCCGGGACTGGTTCGCCCGGCATCTGGTGGCTCCTGCGGAGGCCGCCGGGTAGCGGGCAGGGGACAGCGCGTCGAAGGGGTTCCCGGGCGGCCCCCGTTCTCGCCCCCTACCCCTGCGCCGTCGGCAGCGTCACCTCGAAGCGGCAGCCACCGGCGACGTTGCGTACCGCCGCCCGGCCGTCGTGGGCCTCGACGATGCCTCGCACGATCGCGAGACCGAGCCCCGCCCCGGCCGGAGGCGTACGGGCCTCCGACCCGCGCCAGCCGGTGTCGAAGACGCGCGGCAGGTCTTCCTCCGGGATGCCGCCGCAGCCGTCGGTGACGGACAGGACGACGCTGTCGGCGGTACGTTCGGCCGCCACCGCGACCGTGCCGTCGGCCGGGGTACGGCGGATCGCGTTGATCAGCAGATTGCCCAGCACCCGCGTCATCTCCTTGCCGTCCACCTCGACCGGCACCGCCTCGACCCGGTCTCCGACCAGACGGACGCCGAGCTCGCGGGCGAGCGGGTCCGCGCCCGCGAGTGCGTCGCCCACCAGGTCGTACACGGAGATGCGGGCGGGGGCCAGGACCAGCGTCCCGGCATGGATGCGGGAGAGCTCGAAGAGGTCGCCGACCATCGAGTTGAGCCGGTCGACCTCGGTGCGGATCTGCCGGAAGTACCGCTCCGGATCGGGTACCAGGCCGTCCTCGAGCGCCTCGGACATGGCACGCAGACCGGCCAGCGGCGTGCGCAGATCGTGCGAGATCCAGGCGACGAGCTCGCGCCGCGACGACTCCAGGGCGCGTTCGCGGTCGCGGGACGCGGCGAGTCTGGCGCTGGTCGCGGCCAGTTCCCGGCTGAGCGCGGCCAGTTCCGCGGTCGCCTCGCCCTCGGGCGCGGCGAAGTCGCCGCCGTCGCCGAAGGAACGGGCGGCCAGCGTAAGCGCGTTGCTGCGTGCCACGACCCAGCGGCCGAGCAGCAGGGCGGTGGCGAGTGAGACCACGGCCGCCATGGCGACGACGGTGGTGACGACGGTCAGGTCGTGGGGGGAGAGGAACATCGCCCAGGCCACGGCCAGCGTGCCGGCCAGCATCGCGGTCACGGTGACGGCCGCGACGACGGTCAGCGACACGGCGACGGACCGGTGGCGCAGGGCGCGCAGCGCGACGGCCCCCAGAAGCCCGGCGGCGGTCGCACCGAGGAATGCGTACACAGCGATGAGCAGGACGTCGTTCATGGCGCCGGAACCTCGGTCGTTTCTCCGGTCGGATGGCCGGCCGGCACCTCGAACCGGTAGCCGACGCCCCACACCGTCCGGATCAGCCGTGGAGCGGCCGGATCGTCCTCGATCTTGCCGCGCAGCCGCCGGACATGGACGGTGACGGTCGACAGGTCCCCGAAGTCCCAGCCCCACACCTCGCGCATCAGGTCCTCCCGGGTGTGGGCCTGGCCCTGGTGGCGTATGAGATGGGCGAGCAGGTCGAACTCACGGAGAGTCAGAGCGAGTTCACGGCCGTCCTTGGTGGCGCGGCGGGCCTCCGGGTAGAGCGTCAGTCCGGCCGCCCGAAGCAGCGGACCCTGCCGCTCGGCGTCGCCGCCGACGCGGCTTCGGCGCAGTACGGACTCCACACGGAGCACCAGTTCGCGCGGGCTGAACGGCTTGGTCACGTAGTCGTCCGCGCCGGTCTCCAGGCCGAGGATCCGGTCGTCCTCGTCACCTCGTGCGGTGAGCATGATCACCGGGACGGGACCGACGCCGCGCAGGGTCCGGCAGATTTCCAGGCCGTCCATGCCGGGCAGCATCAGGTCGAGGACCACGAGGTCGGGACGGCGGGCCGCGGCGCGGGCGAGCGCGGTGGGGCCGTCGGCGGCTCGTTCCGCGGTGTAGCCGGCCCGGTCGAGATAGCCCGCGACGACCTCGGCCACGGTCGGATCGTCGTCGACGACAAGTACGTGGGCCCGCCCCGGGCGGCCTGGTGTGTCCATGTGCCCAGCCTCGCACCGGGCGGCGTCCGTCGTGGCCCGGCGGTCCGGGCCGTCCGCATTCCGTAAGAACCCGCGGGACCGGGCGTGAGCCGGCGAGACCGGCGCGTCACGTCCGGCGTGCTGCGATTCGCGGGAACCGGTAGGTGCCGTCGAGCACCTCTGCTCGTGGTGTGTAGAGGCGGATCATCGGCTGGAAGTCACCGGCCGGGGCGGGCAGCCAGTTCGCGGCCTCGACGGGATCGGTGGGCCGGTCCCGCTGGAGTACGAGCGTGAGCGAGCCGTCGGGTGCGTAGCGGAGGCCCGGGGTCTGGTCCCCGACCGAGTACCGGCCGAGGGGATTGGGGACCAGATAGTGGTTCGGGGAGTCGTACATGGTCACGGACCAGAACGCGTCGGCCGGTGGCCGCGCGTCGAACCGCAGGGTGTACGACTTCGAGCCGGTGAGCTGCTTGCCGTCCGCGTCGGTGGAGGTGTGGGCGTACACGGCCTCGTAGGCGTGTACGCCCCAGAGGGCCGTACGGGCCGCGACCGCCCGGGTGAGCCGCGCCGCCCGCCGGTCGGAGATCTTCCAGCGGTCCTCGTCGAGGGTGCCGGGGCCGAGGTGGTCGACGTTGTAGTCGTAGAGGTGCAAATGCATGTCCCAGGCGCCGGCCGCGCCACTCGTACCGGAGTACGGCTGCGGGTCGTTCACCTGCGGGCCGTACGGCCGGGAGTTGGCCGGCCTCGGATCGTCCGGCTGAGCCGCGGACTGCCCGGACGCGGCCTCGACCCGTGCCCGGCCGTCGGCGAGCCCGGCCTCCAGAGCCTCCGCCAGCTCCGGGTCGGCGTTGGCGTACGGCGATGGGCCCTCCTCCAGCAGTCCGAGCGGCTGGAAGCGGTCCTGGTAGGCGAGATCGGGCGCGGCGGGGGGAAAGTCGGCCATCCAGATCCGCAGCCGCTCGAAGAAGCCCAGCGGGTCGGGCACGTCCGGGTCCGGCTGCGGCAGCCCGCTCCTGGGGGGCGCGCCGCCCGCCCGCGGCGGCGAGAGAGTCAGTGCCTTCTGCAGCGCGGTGACACGCGGCATGTCCCTGGGACCCGCGCAGGCACTACGGCCGACGACCGTCACCACGGCGGTCGGGGCGTCGATGACCCGTACGCCCTCGGGTGCCGTACCGGCCCAGCCGGGCGGGGCGATCAGCCACAGGGATTCCTCGGTGCCGGTGGCCCGGCGTCCCACGTACGCGAAGTTGTTGGTCCAGGCGTCGATGAACTGCAGGACGTAGTAGGCGTCCCGGTAGTCCGGCACGTGCAGCAGCAGCGGACCACCGGAGAGGTCGAGCTGGGCGGCCGAGCAGAGGGTGTCGTTGTTGAGCCAGGGGAACTTGGCTGCCGGATCGGCGAGTTGGTGTACGTGCCCGAACTGGTTCAGCGGGGTGGGGGGCAGGTTGCCCAAGCCCCTGTGGGTCAAGTGCTCGACCATGGTGAGGCCGCGGACCAGCGGGCAGCCGTACACGTACGCGTCCGCGGCCAGATCTCTCAGCTCGGCGGTCATGGGATCAGCTCCGCGGGGTGAGAGCCGGCATCGCCCAGCTTCCGTCCAGCACGGACGGTTCGGGCCCGTACACGCGGAGGGCGATGGTGAACGGACCGTCCGGGGCGGGCAGCCAGTTCGCCGCCTCCGCAGGACGGGACGGCCGCTTCCGCTGGACGCACAGGGTCAGTCCACCGTCCGCGTCGTGGACCAGGCCCGGCGTCCGGTCTCCGATCGAGGAGCGGTCGATCTCGTTGTCGACGAGCAGCCGCTCCGGCAACCGGTACATGGTGGCCGACCAGAAGAACCGGCCCGGCGGGAGCCGGCCGGGCGGGAAGTGGAGGGTGTAGTCGCGTTGCGACGCGTCCGGCGGCCGGTTGCCCTCGCTGTCCTGCGCCCAATCCGCGTACCAGGCCTCCTCGGCCGGCAGCCCGTACAGGCCCTTGCGGACGCCGACCGCCCGGGTCGGATAGTCGTCGCCCTGCTGGGCCCGGGTGCCGAACCACTGGGAGGAGTCGGTGGCGTTTGCGGCGGCCTCCTCCAGCTGGGCACGGGCGTCGGCGATGCCCGCCTCGATGGCGTCCCGCATCCCCGGCTGGAGGGCCGCAGGCTCGAACTCACCGCTGCCGGTCACGCCGAGGGCGGCGAGCCTGCCGCGGAGTTCCGCCTCGTGCGGGAGTACGGGGAAGAACGCGAGCAGGAAGTCGAGAACGGTGAAGAACTCGACCGTGGAGAGCGATTCCTCCTGCCACACGGGCCAGACCGGTTCAGGCGCGGGGTGCGGCGCGGGTGTGTCCAGGAAGGTGGACAGCGGCCGCAGTTCGTACCGCTCCGGCACCTCTCGGAGGGCCGCGGAGTCCTGTTGCCCGGCCAGGTGTGTACGGCCGAGGACGCCGACGAGATAGCTGTCTGCCCGCACCACGCCGTCGATGCCGGGGGGTACGACGCCGGCGAAACCGGGGCCCGCGACGAGGTGGTCGCCGCGGCCTTGGCCGGTTGCGCGCGAGCCGATGAAACCGGCGTACGCCGTGTCCAGGTCGTGGAAGGGGAGCACGTAGTAGGTGTCCGTCGCGGGCACGGACACCACCCACGGTTCGGCGCGCAGGTCCAGCCAGGCCCAGGAGTGCGAAATGTCGTTGTCCGGGGGCACGGCATCCGTGCCGGCCGGGGTGAAGGGCTGGGAGTAGTGCCGGAAACGCCCGAATCCACCGGCCGAGCGGGCGCCGGTGGGGTCGATGGCCTGCATATACATCGTGCGGTAGTTCGCGAGGAGTGCGTACCCCCAGATCCACCCCTCGGCCGCCGATCTGCGCACCACGTCGAGGTCCATGCGGCTGCCTTCCGATCCAGAACAGGCGAAATGCCTGTTTCGCCCGCTCTGGATCCTAGGGGATGTCCAGGCGATCGGCCGGACATCCCCAGGAGCCAGGTGCGGCTTCGCATGCCCGATGTCAGTGCACCCTCCTATCGTTTCGGCATGACCCCTGCACTCATCGGGCGCGACCACCCCACGGCCGTCCTGCGAGCGGAGATCGGCCGGGCGGCGGAGAGCCACGGCGGTCTGGTGCTGGTCACGGGCGAGGCCGGAATCGGCAAGACCACGCTGGTCACCGAGGCGGCCGACGAGGCGAGGCGGCGCGGCGCCCTGGTGCTCGGGGGCACCTGCTGGGACTCCGACAGCGCCCCCGGGTACTGGCCGTGGGTCCAGGTGGTGCGCGGCCTGCGACGCGCCGGTGAGGAGGAGTGGGCGCGGGCCGGGGAAGCGGCGGGCGGACGGCTGGCGGTGCTGCTCGGTGAGGCGTCCGGCCGCGGGGAGGCGGGCCAGGATTCCCCGGGTGCGGAGGACATGGGCTTTCCGCTGTACGACGCGGTGACCACCGCGCTGGTGACCGTCTCGCAGAACCGGCCGGTCATGGTGGTCCTGGACGATCTGCACTGGGCCGACTCCGCGTCCCTCAAGCTGCTCGAATTCGCCACGCGGCACGCCTGGTTCGAGCGGCTGCTGCTCGTGGGGACCTACCGGGACGCCGAGGTGGAGGCCGCGGACCACCCGTTGCAAGCACTGATCCTGCCGCTGGTCGCGAAGGCGACGACGGTGACCCTGACCGGGCTGGAGCGCGAGGAGGTCGGGGCGCTGATGGCGCTGACCACCGGCCGGGAGCCGGCCGGCTCACTGGTCGCGGAGGTGCATCTGCGGACCGGCGGCAATCCGTTCTTCGTCGAGCAGACGGCCCGGCTCTGGCGCGGCGGTTCCTCGGTGACCGCCATCGCCCCAGGGGTACGGGAGGCCGTGCGGCGGCGCCTGTCACTGCTGCCCGAACCGGTGGGGCGGGTCCTGACCACGGCCTCCGTACTCGGCCGCGAGTTCCATCGCCAGGTGCTGGCCGCCACCGCCGCCGCTCCCGTACCGCATGTGGACCGGCTGCTGGACCAGGCGGTGACGGCCCGGCTCGTGGTGCCCCGGCAGACGGGCCGGTTCGCTTTCGCCCACGATCTCGTACGGGAGTCGCTGTACGACTCGCTGGACGAGGCCGAGCTCCGGCATCGGCATGCGGCCGTGGTCCGTGCCCTTGACCGGTCCCCAGCACTTGCCGAGAAGGTGTTCCCCGCCGACCTGGCCCGGCACGCGTACGCGGCGGGTGACGAACTCGATCCCGACCACGCCCTCGATCTGCTGCTGGCCGCGGCGAAGGACGCCGGCAGCCGGCTGGCATTCGAGGAGCAGATCGCCCACCGGCGCCGCGCGCGGGAGCGGTCGGCGGGGGCGGCGCCGCGGCGGCAGGTCGTCGTCGCCCTGGACCTCGCGCAGGACCTGCACCACCTCGGGCAGCGGGAGGAGGCGTGCCGGATTTTCACCGAAACCGCCGCGGTCGCCCGCGAGGCCGCCGATCCGGACGTGCTCGGACGCGTCGCGCTCACCCTCCACGGCGCGCTCGACACCGGCGAACTGAAGTCGCTGCGCTCCGAACTGCTGCACGAGGCTCACGCGCAGCTGGTCGGCGGCGCCCCGTCCGAGCCGCGGACGGACGAAGAGCTGGCGCAGGAGTTGAGCATCCGGGTGGCCGTGCTGGCCCGGCGCCATCACGACGACGAGGCACTCGACTTCGGCCTGTGGGCCCGCCACCACGCGATCTGGGGTCCGGGCACCGCACCGGAACGAGTGGCCCTCATCGAGGAGTTGCTGGCCCTGTCCCGCCGCCGCAACGACATCGAAGGGGAGCACTACGCCGCGTCGCTGCGCTGGGTGGCGCTGCTAGAGCTGGGCGACCCCCGCTATCTCGACCAGTACCGCGCCTTCGTCGCGCTGGTCGAGCGGTACGGCCTGCCCCGCATGGACATAGGCGCCGCCGTCGACCAGTCCATCATCACCGCGCTGATGGGCCGGTTCGCCGAGTCCGAGAGCTTCCTCGCCCAGGCGTACGCGTTCAGTGAGCACCATCGGCACGAGCACTTCAGCCATCTGCTGCACCACCACCGCTGGACACTCGCGCTGCTCCAGGGCCGGTACGAGGAACTGGACGAGCTGCACCGGATTCTGGAGCGCAGCCACCCCTGCCCGCGGCTGCTCGCCGCCATCAGCGCGGTCGAGCGGGGGAACGTGGAACCGGCCGTGGCGTATCTCGCCGAGCTCGGCGCGCACGACTCGGACCAGCCGTGGGAGCGCGGCTTCCTCCCGCTGCGGCTGCGCTTCCAGGCACAGGCTGCCGCGGCCTCGGCGGACCCGCGGCTGTGCGAGCGGGCGCGGGACGCACTGGAGCCCTTCCTCGGGCAGTGGGCGGTGTCCATGTACGGCTGGGACATCAGCGGCCCGATGGTGCTGTGGTCGGCCGTCCTCGACGCCGCGCAGGGGCGCTGGGACGCGGCTGTCGAGGGCTTCGCCGACGCCCACCGCTCGGCCGAGCTGCTCCAGGCCCGCCCGTGGTCGGTCGAAGCCCGTGTCCGGCTGGCCGAGGTGCTGCTGACCCGCGCGGCACCCGGCGACGCGGCCGCCGCCGAAACGCTCCTCACCGAGGTCGAGCGGGAGGCCGCCGAGCTGGGCATGCGGCAAATTCCCGCGCGGGTCCGACGCGCCCGCACCGCCGACGCCGAGCGAGACGCGTCCGCCATGGCAGCGGGCACGGCTGCCGCTCCGGCTCCGGCTCCGGCTCCGTCGCACGAGTTCCGGTTCGACGGCTCCGTATGGAACCTCACTTACGCCGGCCGTACGGCACATGTGCCCGACGCCAAGGGGCTGCGCGACCTGCGCTTTCTACTGGGCCGTCCCGGCTCCGACATCCCCGCGGTTCACCTCCTCGCACCCGAGGGAGGGCAGGAGGTGGTGGCCGCCGGCTCGCTGGGGGGCGACCCGGTCCTCGACGAGGAGGCCAAGTCCCGGTACAAGCGCCGGCTCGAGCTGCTGGACCGGGAGATCGACCGGGCGGCCTCACTCGGGGAGACACAACGGGCCGCCGAGTACGACCTCGAGCGCGAAGCGCTCCTCACGGAGCTGCGCACCGCGGCCGGACTCGGTGGCCGCTCCCGCCGCCTCGGTGACGAGGCGGAGCGGGCCCGCAAGACGGTCACCGCCCGCATCCGCGACACGCTGCGCAAGCTCGACGACCGCCATCCGGAACTGGCCGCGCATCTGCGGGCGACGGTGTCGACGGGCGCCACGTGCACGTACCGGCCGGAACAGCCCTTCGCCTGGCGGCTCTAGCCCGCCCCGGCAGCCGCGCCCAGCGCGCAAGACGGACCGGTACCGCGAGGCGGAGGCGAAGACCGCCTGGATCCACGACGCGGTACCGAGTCCGGGAAACCTGCCACCGGGCCTGGCTCGATCCGGCTTGGCTCAACCGGGCCCGCTCAATCCGGCTTGGCTCAACCGGGCCCGCTCAACCGGCGGGCTCAACCGGCGGGCTCAACCGGCTGCTGCCCCGCCCGAGCGGCTCACTTGCGGTTGTAGAGCCGCATCGTGACCGGGCCGAAGACCAGAACGAGCAGACCGGCCCAGCCGAACGACCACGCGAGCTCGGTGGCCGGCCAGTCGCCGGCCATCAGCTCCCGCACCGCCGTCGTCAGATGCGTGATCGGGCTGTCGTTGACGAACGCCTGCAGCCAGCCCGGCATCGTCTTCGGGTCGACGAAGATATTGCTCAGGAACGTCAGCGGGAACAGCACCATCATGCTGACGCCCATCACCGACTTCTCGCTGCGCAGCAGCAGTCCGAACATCGTCCAGACCCAGGAGAAGGCGAACGAGAAGACGATGAGCAGTGCGACCCCGGCCACGACTCCGACGACCCCGCCGTCCGGCCGGAAGCCCAGGATCAGACCTACGGTCAGCATCACCAGGGAGGCGAGCGTGTACCGGAGCATGTCGCCGAGCAGGTAGCCCACCATCACCGAGGGCCGCCAGATCGGCAGTGTGCGGAAGCGGTCGAAGACGCCCTTTTCGATGTCCGTGTTGACCGACACACCCGTGTACATCGTGATCATGACGATGCTCATCACCAGGATGCCGGGCAGCAGCTCCTGGATGTACGCCTCCGGGGAGCCGGCGATCGCTCCCCCGAAGAGGTACGTGTACATCAGCACCATCATGATCGGGAAAGCGGTGACATCGAAGAGCTGCTCCGGCACATGTTTGATCTTGAGGACCGCCCGCCAGCCGAACGTCAGCGAGGTCGACAGCGCACCGGGACGCGCCGGCCGGTCCTTGCTCACCAGCAGGGCCGCCAGGTCCTCCGCCCGGGGCGCGGCAAGAGCGACGTCGTCCATTTCCTTGGTGGCCACGGTGCTCATGCCACTGCCTCCTTCGTGTCGGTCGTGTGGTCGGCCTTGTCGGAGCCGGCGGCCACCTGGGCCCTGCCGGACTTGTCGGTGAGGGCGAGGAAGACCTCGTCCAGACTGGGCTGCCCCAGCGAGAAGTTGTCGACGGTGATCCCGGAACGGGCCAGTTCGGCCAGCGCCCGTGCGGCCCGTTCCGCCGCCCCCTGTTCCGTGCCGTGCCCGTTGACCCGCGCGGTGAGGGCGACCGGGTCCGGGTCCAGCTGGACGACGGCGTTCAACGCGGTCGCAAGGACCTGTTCGGCCTCGGCGCGCTGGGCGGCGTCACGCAGCCGCAGATGTACGGCGCCCGAACCGACCGAGGCCTTGAGCTCTCCCTTGGTGCCCTCGGCGATGACCTTCCCGTGGTCGATCACGGCGATCCGGGACGCAAGGTGGTCGGCCTCGTCCAGGTACTGCGTGGTCAGCATGACCGTCGTGCCCTGGGCGACGACCGCCCGCACGATGTCCCACACCTGGTTGCGGCTGCGCGGGTCGAGGCCCGTGGTCGGCTCGTCCAGGAAGAGCAGGTCCGGGGTGTTGAGGATGGACGCGGCGATGTCGATCCGCCGCCGCATGCCGCCCGAGTAGTTCTTCACCTGGCGTGCGGCGGCCTCGGTGAGTCCGAACGCCTCCAGGAGCTGGGCCGACCGGTCACGCGCCGCCCGCTTGGAGTGTCCGAGCAGCCGCCCCAGGAGGACCAGGTTCTCGGAACCCGTCAGGTCCTCGTCGACCGAGGCGTACTGCCCGGTGAGGCTCACCCTGCTGCGCACCGCGTCTGGATCCTTGATCACGTCCTTGCCGAAGACGCGGGCCTCACCGCCGTCCGGCCGCAGCAGTGTGGCGAGCATCTTGACGGTGGTTGTCTTGCCCGCTCCGTTGGGGCCCAGGACGCCGTAGACCGTGCCGGCGGGGACCGCGAGGTCGACGCCGTCCACAGCGCGGTTCTCACCGAAGACCTTCACCAGGCCGGCCGTCTCGATTGCGAGGTCGGTAGTCATTTCTTCCGCTCCTTCTGGGCCCTCCTGAGGGCATCTATGAGATGTACGGGCGTACGGCACGGGCATCGCGCAGTGCGAGGCCCCACCAGCCCAGCTGGTCGAGCAGCGAGGTGACCTCCCGTCGCCGGTCCTCGACGGTGTCGTCCAGCAGATTGAGACCGACGCCGTTGCGCATGGTCACGGTATGCAACTCGGTGAAGACGCAGCGCAGTTGTTCAACGGCGTACAGGCCCTGGGACCCGTAGCCGTAACTGACGAAGCCGACCGGCTTGGCCTGCCATTCGTCGTAGGCGTAGTCGATGGCCTGCTTGAGGGACGCGGGAAAGCTCCGGTTGTACTCGGGCGTGACCACGACGAACGCCTCCGCCTCCCCGACCCGCGCCGCGAACCGTGCCATCTGCGCGGTTGCCTCCTCCGGATAGCGCTCCGGGAAGTCGAAGTCCGCCAGGTCGATCACGGCGAGGTCGAGGTCGTCCCGCCTGCGGGCCTGCTCGGTGAACCACCGTCCGATGCTGTCGCCCACACGCCCCTCGCGGGTGCTGCCGATGATCACGGCGACACGCAGCGGAGCCACGGCCGCCGCACGGGTGTCGGTCATCGGGCGCCTCCTCGGGGATCGCGCTGTGCGGTCACCCTCTGGGCGCGAGAAACGACGCTGCGGCCGCTAGATCCCGTCTAGCGGCCGCGCCGTCGTTCTTCTCGGGGCAGGCGGAGCGAGAGCCGGGAACTCCGGCAACTCGCTCGTCCGGGCCTGGCTCCCGACCGCCGCGACTCAGGGTTCGTGCTGGTGGAAACGGTAGAAGGCGGTGACTCCCACCGCCGCGCCCACCGCGAGCCCGACGGCGCTGGACCGCAGGACCGAGTCGTTGGTGAGGCTGAACATGAAGCCCATCGCGAGCGCCGCGAACGTTCCGTACGCGAGCGCGCGCAGTTCGGGCAGCACGTCGTGGCCCATCCGGTTGAGCAGGAACAGGATGCCGGCGAAGAGCAGGCCGGACACGAAGCCGAGCACGACGTTGTAGCCCGTGATGGGCCCCGCCTGGCGCCCGATGAAAGCCGCCCAGATGCCGTACAGGGCTCCGAACAGCAGCGGACCGGCCCAGGCACTCGTCTTCAGCCCGCCCAGCCGGTGCGTCCTCGGTGTGGGTGCGGCGTGTGCCATGACGGAACTCCTTTCGTCCGGACCGCGTTCGTCCGGCTCCACCCCCGGTTTCATGGTGCCCTTGGCCCGAGCCGCACGCCACCCGCGTGCACCAGCACCACTCGCGCCCGGCCCGGCCCCGTCATTCCCTGGAGACGTGCGGACCCTCCTGTCAGCGGTACTGAGCGTTCTTGTGGCCGTCATGGTGCCGCTGAGCGCTCTCGCCGTCTGGGCCGATCTTGAGGTCGGTGATGCGGGCCGCTATGTCGAGGTCATGGCTCCCCTGGCCTCCGACCCCGCCGTACAGCACGCCGTCGCCGAGCGCATCGACGAAACGATCGTGCAGGAGATCGACGCCCGGCCGCTCCAGTCCGGCGTCGAGAAGTATCTCGGCGAGGCCGTACGGTCCTTCGTCGGCACCGATGCCTTCCGGACCACGTGGAACGCGGTCAACCGTGCCGCCCACGCCGCCGTCGAGGAGGCGCTGACCAGCGGCTCCGGCACCAAGGTGACCATCGACCTGGCTCCCGTCATCGAGCAGGTCAAGCGGGAACTGGCCGCGGACGCCGTGCCGTTCGCGGACCGGATCCCCGTGGAACACGCCGAGATCACCGTCCTGGAGTCCGACCAGCTCGACGAATTCCGGAAAGGCTTCCACGTGCTGCAGATCGCCGGAGTCTGGCTGCCCGTCCTCACCCTGCTGCTCGCGGTGGGCGCCGTGGCCGTCGCCGCTCGCCGCCGCCGCGCGCTGGCCGCCACCGGGCTGGGCCTCGCGGTGGGCGCGGCCCTGCTGTGGGCCGGCGTCGTCGTCGGCCGCCGGCTCTCCCTCGGCGACCTGCCGCCGGAGGTGGACCGCGCGGCCGCCGGCGCGGTGTACGACGCGCTGACGGGCTTCCTGCGCACAACGGCCTGGGTGATCCTCGTCCTGGGCCTGGCGGTGGCGCTCGGTGCCTGGCTCGGCGGGCGGCTGGGAACCGGGCGGCCCGACGACGTGGCCGAGCCTCCGGGACAACTACCCCCGGGCGATCCCGGCGAGCGTCCTGAGCGCGTACGCGAGGGTCTGCACGGGCGGTGAGGCGAGCCCGATCCTGACGGCGTCCGGGGCGGTGCGCGAGCCGACCGCGAACGCGGAGCCCGGGGTGACGGCGATCCCGTGCCCCGCCGCCGCGGCGACGAAGGTCTCGGCGCGGCAGCCCGTGGGCAGCTCCCACCAGCAGTAGTACGCCCGTACGTCGGTATGCACCCGGAAGCCGGCGAGATGCTCCCGCACCAGGGCCTGCCGGGTGGCCGCGTCCTTCCTTTTGGTCTCGACCACGGCGGCGACGGTACCGTCGACGGTCCAGCGAGTGGCGGCCTCCAGGTTGAACCGTCCGGCGGTCCAGGCGCCGGAGCGCAGGGTCCGGGCGAGCGCGTGACAAGGTCCGCCGGCGGATCCGCCGGCAGATCCGCCGGTGCGCGCTTCGGGGCGTCCGTCGGCGCCTCCGCCGGGGGCGACGAGAAAGCCCACGGACAGCCCGGGGGCGAGACGCTTGGACAGGCTGTCGACCAGGACCGTCCGGCCCGGCGCGTACGCGGCGAGGGGAGGCGGCGCGTCCGGGGCCAGAAAGGCCCATGTGGTGTCCTCGACCGCATGGAGACGGCACGCGTCCAGCACCGCGGCCAGCTCCGCCCGCCGCCCCTCCCCGGCCGTCACGGAGAGCGGATTGTGAAGCGTCGGCTGTACGTACACGGCGCCGAGCGGCGTACTGCGGTGGGCGGCCGCGAGCGCGTCCGGGCGCAGCCCCTCGCCGTCGGTCGCGATCGGCACAAGAGCCACTCCCAACCGCCCCGCGATCCCTTTGACCAGCGGGTACGTCAGCGCTTCCACCCCCAGTCTGCCGCCCGGCGGCACCAGGGAGGAGACCGCGGCGGCGATGGCCTGACGGCCGTTGCCGGCGAAGAGCACGCGGTCCGCATCGGGCTGCCAGCCGCCCCGGGCCAGCAGCCCGGCCGCCGCACGTCGCGCCTCGGGTGTGCCGGCCGCGGCGGCCGGCCCCGTCGCTTCGTCGAGCGAGTCCGCGCGCAGGAGCCCCTCCAGGCTCCGGACCATCAGTTCCGACTGCCCCTCTGCCACCGGATAGTTGAGCTCCAGGTTCACCGGCGCCGTGCCGGTCGCCTCCGCGAGGGCGGAGCCGGGCGCCGGGGGCGCCGCGCGGACGAAAGTCCCGCGACCCACCTCGCCGACCACCAGGCCTCGCCGCACCAGCTCTCCGTACACCCGGATCGCCGTGGAGTTGGCGATGCCGCGGCTGCGTGCGAACGCCCGCTGGGTGGGCAGTCGGTCGCCGGGCCGCAGCCGGCCGGTGCTGATCTCCGCGGCCACCTCCTCGGCGACCCTCAGGTAGTCCGGCACGTACTCCGGCACGGGCCTGCTCCTCTCCACCAGGGATCGCGTATCTACCAGGGATCGCGTATTGCACCGAGAGCAAAGAGACTATTGCACCGAGGAGTTGACCGCGCCTAGCCTCCTGGCATGCCCTCCGCACTCATCGGATCCCGCACCTTCGGCTATGACGACACCGGACGGGGCGACGCTCGCAGCGGCCCCCCGCTCGTCCTCGTCCACGGCCACCCCTTCGACCGCACGATGTGGATCCCGCAGCTCGCCGCGTTCGGGGAGACCCACCGCGTGATCACCCCCGACCTGCGCGGCTACGGCGCGTCGACCGTCGAACCCGGGGTGACCCCGCTCTCCGCCTTCGCCGCCGACACAGCGGCGCTGCTGGACCATCTCGGGGTCGAGCGATTCGTCCTCGGCGGGCTGTCCATGGGCGGCCAGATCGTCATGGAGTGCTACCGGCTCTTCCCCGAGCGCATCAGCGGGCTGATCCTGGCCGACACCTTCCCGGCCGCCGAGACCGAGGTGGGCAAGGCGGCCCGCTACGAGATGGCCGACAGGCTGCTGCGCGACGGGATGCGCGGGTACGCCGACGAAGTTCTCCACAAGATGGTCGCGCCGGACGCCGACCCCGAGACCGCAGCCCATGTGCACCGCATGATGTGCGGCACCGACCCCGAAGGCGCCGCGGCCGCGCTCCGCGGCCGTGCCGAACGCCCCGACTACCGCGAACTCCTCACCCGGGTCACGGTTCCGGCACTGGTCGTGGTGGGACGCGACGACGAGTACACCCCGGTCGCCGAAGCGGAGGCGATGCACGCGGCGATCCCCGACTCGACGCTGTGCGTCGTCGAGTCCGCGGCCCACATGCCGAATCTCGAGCGCCCGGCGGAGTTCAACGCTGCCCTGCGCGACTACCTGGACGTCGCTCGACCGGCCTAATCAGACCGCCCGCATTGCCCAGCTGTGCCCAGTATGGGGAGGTAGTCGATCCGTCACCCAGGAGGCCTCCCATGACCACCCAGAGCTCAGCGTCCACCACGACGAGGCCGAAGGCCGATGCCGGCTGGGCCGCCGGCGGCACGCTGTTCGCCGGTGTCCTGCTGCTGGTGACCGGGCTGATGAGCATCATCGAGGGCATCGCCGCCATCGCCGAGGACGACGTCTACACGCGCATCGGCGACTACGTCTTCTCCTTCGACATCACCACCTGGGGCTGGATCCACCTGATCGTCGGCCTCGTGGCGGCCTTCACGGGCTGGGGCATCCTCAAGGGCGCGAAGTGGGCCCGGACGACAGGCATCGCCCTGGCGGCCCTCAACATCGTGCTCCAGTTCATGTTCCTGCCGTACCAGCCGGTCTGGGCGGTGTTCTCGATGGGCATCAGCGCCTTCGTCGTCTGGGCCCTGGCAACGGACACCGCCGAACTGGCCCGCGGCCGCCGCTGACCCCGCCGCTGCCCGGCCGCCGGCGGCCCCTCGCCCCCGCCCGGCGGCCGGGCCACCCGGGTCCGGGACCGGGCCTTTATCCGGTGCCCGTCAGGCGGCTGAACTCGTACGCGTCGTGCGAAGAGAACATCCGGACCAGGCGCGGCTGCGCCCGCCGCAGTTCGCGCAGGCGTTCCAACTGGGTCATCCGCGACTCGTGGTCCACTGCGACCAGGCGCTGGTACAGCCCCGCGGGACGCGGGCAGCGGGGGCGGCGCAGGTCCACCTCGCCGTGGAAGAAGTACGCGTCCCCCGCGTGCAGCAGCCAGCGGTCCGGCTGCTGGACGGCGACCCCGCAGTGCCCCCTGGTGTGGCCCGGGAGCGGGACCAGCAGGATGTCGGGTGCCTTCAGGACCCGGGAGGCGCGGAAGCCCAGCCAGTCGGAATCCGCGGTGTCGTGGATGACCCACTGCGGGCCGTGCTCCCAGTGCGCCGGGACGTAGCGCGCGGCTTCGAGGCGGCTCTCCCGTCTCATCGCCGCCCGGTACTCGTCCGCCATGACGTGCACCCGCGCTTCGGGAAAGTCGGCGAGGCCGCCGGCGTGGTCCAGGTCCAGATGGGTGACAACGATGTCTCGTACATCCCGCGGGTCATAGCCGAGGTTTCGGACCTGATGCACCGCCGTACGGGACAGATCGAGCCGGGGACGCATGGTGGCCCGGAAGAGCGGGCCGAGGCGGCGCGGGTCGGAGACGTCCGCCGCACCGAGGCCGGTGTCGATGAGGACGAGCCCGCTGCCGGCCTCGACGAGCAGACAGTGGCCCACGAGCGGTGCGGTGCCCAGCGGGCACAGGGAGGCGCAGTCGAGGTGGTGGACGGTGCGGGCGGTCCGCCGGGGATCGACCGACGGGAACGCCTCGGACCAGTGGGGAGAGGGACTGGAAGGGGGAGTGACATGCACAGACATCTGTGCCTCCGTCGTTACGTGGAGAGCGGTGGCCCTGGTACGAAGCCGAGCGGGGAGGGGATGGTCGGGGAGTCGGAGTGGATGCGCTCGCGGGCCGGTTGCCCGCCCTCGGAGAGGAGCGGGGCGGCCGTCCGGCGGGTGAACTCGAGCCCGGTGGGCGGTGATCCGTACAGGCGGATGCCCGTCGGACCGGACTCGGCGAAGGCGGCGTCCTTCGCGCGCCTCAGGAAGGGGACCTTGTCGCGCCGGCCGGGGAAGTCCGTGCGCGAGGTCCTGTAGTACGCGGCGACGCCGTCAGCACCGCCGAAGGCCTGCCCGGTGGCGGGGATTTCGCCCCGGGGATGCCCGGAGGTGCTCGGCGTGGCGTCGAACTGGTGCCGGTTCTCGGTCTCCATGTGTTCGTACACCAGCGCCTCACGGGCTTCTCCGGACCCGCGGAGGTCGGCGGGGCGCGCGTGCATCTACTGTGTCCCCTTCCTGGCTTACACCGTAAGTTCGCTGTCCGAGCGAAGCACTTACGCTGTAAGTACGTCAATGGGTCCACCCGACCTGAGGAGCAGTCATGTCCACCGGCTCACGCACCCAAGTGGCCGCGGCGCGACCGCCGTTGAACCGGGAGCGAATCATCGCTGCCGCACTGCGGATCATCGACGACGAGGGCGTGGACGCGGTCAGCATGCGCCGCATCGCCGCTGACCTGGATGTTCAGGCTATGTCGCTCTACAACCATGTGCGCGGCAAGGCGGACATCCTGGACGGAGTCACGGAGTACATCACCACGGATCTGAGTCTCCCCCTGCGCTTCGAGGGCAGCTGGGAGGACGGCGTACGAACGGTCGCGCACAACTTCCGCCGGTCCTCGCTGCGGCACCCGCGCGCATGCGAGCTGGTCCTCTCCCGCCAGCTGTCGTCCCCGACCGTGCTGGCGCCGATCGACACGGTCCTCTCGATCCTGCTGGACCGAGGGTTCGACGAGGCGACTGCCGTGCACGCGCTGCGGACCTTCATCGCGTACCAGATCGGCTCGCTGCTGCGCGAGGCGAACGCCTCGCCGACGTTCAGCGGGACCGAGGAGGCAGCGGTGCGCAAGCGGACGGCCCGCCTGGCCGGCTGCGGCTTCCCGGCGGTGGAGAGGGTGGCACCGGTCCTGGCGGCGGTCGACTTCGAGGCGGAGTTCACGTTCGGCGTGGAGATGCTGATCAACGCGCTCCGGGACTACGCGCCCCGGCAGGCCTGAGACCGCCACTGCGGGAGAATTGGGCATCGGCGAAACGAGAGGCCTGCTCCTGTGGACGGCACAGACAGTGTGGTGAGCCGGGACGGCGACGCACCTGGGGCGGCCGCCGCGTTCGGAGCGGCGGTGCGGGCGGCGCAGCCGGCGGTGCCCCCGCCCGGCCCACCGGGGTGGCGGCGGTTCGCCGCCCGGTGTGGCGGGCTGCTCCTGGCCGGGGTCAGCGTGCTCCTCGGCTTCCGAGCGGCGGACGCGGACGGCGTGACGCCCGTTCCCCAGCTCCTCGCCTTCCTGCCCTGGCTCTTCGCCCCGGCCGGACTCGGCCTGCTGCTCGCCGCCGCGGCCCGCTGGCGGACCGGCCTGGTGTGGGCGCTCGTCGCACTCGCAGGGACCGGCTGGCTCGTACGCCCGTACGGCGCGGACGCGACCGGCGCGCACGGACAGGTCGTCGCCCATCTGCGCGTGCTGACCGCGAACGTCGAATTCGGGGGTGGGACCGAGGGGTTGCTGGACACCGTCCGGCGCGAGAAACCGGATCTGGTCTTCGTCCAGGAGTGCGACTACACGTGCTCGGGGGCGCTCGAATCCCGCCTGCCGCGCAAGGACTATCCGTTCCGCAACGTGGTCGAGGCGGGCGGCGCGGAGGGCTCCGCGATCCTCAGCGTCCACCCGCTGAGCACCTCGGAAGGCGTGCCCGGGGTCCTCGCGATGCCGGGTGCGGTGGCGCGGATCGGCGGCCGGTCCGTACAGCTCCAGCTCGCCCACCCGCTGCCGCCGGTTCCAGGCGGGGTCTCCCTGTGGCGAAGCGAACTCGGCGCCCTGCAGCACCACGCCGCCGCGGTGAAGGGCCGGCCCGCCATCCTCGCGGGCGACTTCAACGCATCCCAGGACCACGCCGCCTTCCGCGCCCTGCTCGACGCGGGCGGTCTGCACGACAGCGCCCGGCTCGCCGGCCGGTCCCGTACGCCGAGCTGGCCGGCGGACCATCCCTGGATGCCGGGGACACAGATCGACCATGTGCTGGTCAGCGGCGACTTCCGGGCCAGGTCGGCGCGCTTCCTGGACCTCGCTGACACCGACCACCGGGCTCTGCTCGTGGAACTGGACCTGTACGACATGCACGGGAACAACCGGTGAGCAGCGACAAGCACGAGGGCGGGCACGGGGACAGGGCCGAGGCCGGCTCCGGGAACGGGGCGCGCGGGGGACGTCTCGCTCCCTTCACTCCGCCGGAGTGGCTGCTGAAAGGCCTGCGCCCGCAGCCCGCCTCCCTTCGATGGGCGGCGATGGCCCGCGCCGCCGTCGCCCTGTCCGTCCCCCTTGCCGTCGGCCTGGCCGCCGACCGGCCGGCGTACGGGGCACTGGTCTCGATGGGGGCGCTGAACGGCGTGATCGGCGACACCGCCGACGCGTACCGGATGCGGATCCTCAACATCGCCGTACCGCAGACCTTCGGCGCGATCGGCGTCACCCTTGGCACCCTCGTCCACGGCGAGGGCCGGCTCGCGGTCGCCGCGCTCGTCCTGGTCGCGCTCGTGTCCGGCATGATCTCGTCGATCGGCGCGGTCGCATCCGTGTCCGGATTGCTCCTCCTGCTCAACGCAGTGGTCGGAGCAGGCCTGCCGATGCCGGAGCCCTGGTGGAAGCCCCCGGTCCTGATTCTTCTCGGCGGGCTGTTCGTGCTGCTGCTGACCCTGCTGGGATGGCCGGTGCGGGGCGGGGTGCCGGAGCGGGCCGCGGTCGCGGCCACGTACCGGTCGCTCGCCGCCTTGCTGGAGGCCGCGGGCACGGACGAGTACGACGACCGGCGGCAGGATCTCACCCAGTCGCTCAACCAGGCGTACGACCTGATCCTCGCGCGGCGCACGCGTAACCACGGCCGCAGCACGGCGCTCGTACGGGTACTCGCCCAGCTCAACACGGTCATCCCGCTCGCCGAAGCGGCTCCCGCCGTCCATCTGGCCGCCCGGCAGGACGGCCGTTCGCTGCCCGAAGCGATCCCCTCCGCCGTACGCGACCTCGCCGACGCCGTCGAGCAGGGCCGCACGGGGACCGTGGACTACGAGCTGCCCGCACCCCGGACACCCTCGGAGCGCGCGGTCGACGCCGCACTGCGACACGCGGCGGCCGTCGTGCACGAGAGCGACCCCGGCCCCTACGACATGGCCGACCGGCTCGGCCTGCCGGCGGCGCTGGGCGTGCGGCTGAGGCGGGGCGCGCGCAACGTCATGCTCTCCGGCGCCTCCTGGCGCTACGGGCTGCGGCTCGCGCTGTGCATCGGCCTGGCACAGGCCCTGGTCTCGCTGGTGCCCGTGCCGCGCTCCTACTGGGTCGCGCTCACGGTCACGTTCGTCCTCAAGCCCGACTTCGGGTCGGTCTTCTCGCGGGCCGTTCTGCGGGCGCTCGGCACGGCGGCCGGCCTGGTCGTCGCGGCGGTGGTACTGGCGGAGGTACCGCTCGGCATGTGGGAAGTGCCCGTGATGGCGGTGCTGGCCGCGCTGATCCCGGCGTTCTCGACGAAGGGGTACGCGTTTCAGACCGCGGCCATCACGCCCGTGATCCTGCTGCTCTCCGACATCCTCAACCGGGAGGGTACGGCTCTGGTGCTGCCGCGTCTGGTCGACAGCCTCATCGGGTGTGCGATCGCACTCGTCGCGGGCTATCTGCTGTGGCCCGAGAGCTGGCACACCCGGATCGGGGCCAGGCTGGCGGACGCGGTGGACGATGCGGCGCACTATGTCGGGCAGGCATTCGGTACGCAGCCCCGGGATCAGGCGGCGCGGGTCCGGGCGCGCCGCCGGATCTACCGCGAACTGTCGGTCGTACGGTCCGAGTTCCAGCGGGCCCTGACCGAACCCCCGCCCATGGGGGCGCGGGCCGCCGCATGGTGGCCGCTGGTCGTCGCGGTCGAGCGGATCGTCGACGCGACGACAGCGGCGCGTGTCCGGGTCGACCAAGGGGCCGCCGAGCCGCCCCCGGAGGAGGTCGACGCGATCACCGGCCAACTGCGGGAGCTGGCGGCGAACCTGCGCAGCAGCGACACGCTCGTGGAGGTCCGCACCGAACCGGCGGCGGGCCGGCACAGCGTGCTGGCCCCGCTCGGCCAGGAGACGGCCGCGGCCCGCGCCATCGCCTCCCCACGCCGCTGAGCGCCTGAGCTCCGAGCCGGGTGCGTCGCCACCTTCTGTCTCAGCGGCCCGGTACGGCCGTGGTCTTGCTCCACGCGGCGGGGGGCCCGGCCGCGCCCGATCGGCGCGGCCGGGCCTCCCCGCGACGGCGGTGCTACCTCTTCACACCCACCGCGCGGATGATCTCCTGCTCGACCGAACCGCCCCGGTCGTCGGAGGCCGACGCCCGAAGGGACATGTACTGGGCCTCCGCCGGGACGCGCACCGAGCCCGCCCAGGCGGCGGCCTTGCCCCGAACGCCGTCGAGTTCGGCCTTCGACCATGTCCTGCCGTCGTCGAACGAGACCTCCAGCGTGCCGCCGGAGATCTTCCCGGTACCCGCCGCTCCCTCGATGTTCTCGGAGAAGATGGTTGGCGGGTAGCTGCCATGGCGGCCACCCGCCACCTGCGGACCGGAAGGCACATGCCGGTAGCCGCGTCCACGACTCGGCCCACCGGACTGCCCGGCCCGCGTAGGCCGAACTCCCGGGCGGCGACTACGATGCGCTCGGTCTTCGCGTGCGGAGGGGTCTGTTCCGATCCCTGCCCGCACCCCGTTCCCAGCCGCACCCGCACCGCAATTTGCACCGCCATCCGCACCGCCATCCGCACCTGACGTTCCGCCATATGCCGTGCCGGCACAGGTTTCCGCAGCCGGGCAGGGCGCACTTCCGGAAGCAGTGAGAGCCATGAGCAGCAACGCCGGCCGGGGCCTGACGCCCAACGCCCTCAGTACGTTCGACACGATCGTGATGGCGGTCGCGGGCAGTGCCCCGGCCTACTCGCTCGCCGCCACCACGGCCGTCCTCGTCGGAGCCGTCGGCTTCGCCGCCCCGGCCGCCCTGCTCTACTGCGCGATACCGATGCTGGGCATCGCCCTCGCGTTCGGCAGGCTCGGCCGGATCGACGTCAACGCGGGCGCCAGCTACTCGTGGGTGGGCCGCACGCTGCACCCGTTTCTGGGCTTCCTCAGCGGCTGGGCCCTGGTCATTTCCGCGACGATCTTCATGGTGGCGGGCTCGGTACCGGCCGGCGCCCTGACCCTCTCCCTCTTCGACGCCGAACTCGCCACCAGCACCGCCCTGGCCACGCTGGTCGGCGCCGGCTGGTTCCTGGTGATGCTGCTGGTTGTGCTGGGCGGCGCCCGGCTGACCGTACGCGCGCAGCTGCTCATGTCCGGGGTCGAGCTGCTGGTCCTCGTCCTCTTCGCGTTCGGCGCCCTCCTGCACCACGGATCCGCCGCCGCCTTCGACTGGTCCTGGCTCGGCTTCGGCCACTTCGACGGGGTCTCCGGCTTCGCCTCGGGCGCGCTGATCGCCGCGTTCTATTACTGGGGCTGGGACGTCACCAGCAACCTCAGCGAGGAGACCCGCAACAGCCGCCGGACCGCCGGGCTGGCCGGCCTGGTCGGAATCGGCATCGTCTTCCTCCTCTTCGAGGTGTTCACGATCGCCGTGAACGTCATCGTCAGCGCCGGGGACATCGAGAAGAACAGCGCCAATGTGCTGGCCGTGCTGGGCGAGGCCATCTGGCCGGGCCTCGGCGGGAAACTGCTCGTCGTCGCCGTGATGCTGTCCACCATCGCCACCCTGGAGACCACACTCATCCAGGTCACCCGCTCGCTGTTCGCGATGGGCCGCGACCGTACGCTGCCGTCCGCGCTCGGCCGGGTGCACCGCCGCTGGAACACACCATGGGTGGCGATCGCCGTGGTCGGGGCGGTGGCGCTGGCCATGTTCGTCGCCGCCAACGCGCTCGGCTCCGTCGGCGACATCCTGTCCGACGCGGTCGCCGCGATCGGCCTCCAGATCGCCGTCTACTACGGTCTCGCGGGCATCGCGGCCGTCGTCGCGTACCGCAAGATGCTCCTGAAGTCCCCGGCGGACTTCCTCCTCGGCGGGGCCTGGCCGCTGTTCGGCGCCCTGTTCATGTTCTGGATCTTCTACGAGTCGCTGACCGAGCTCAGCGCCACGTCGATCGCGATCGGCATCGGCGGGCTCGCTGTCGGGCTGGTCCCCATGATCTGGTATTGGAAGCAGGGGAGTTCGTACTACCGTCCGGCCAAGCTGGATGCCACCCGCACCATCGAGATCGACGAGTCGTACGTCAACTCCGGCTCGGGCCGTCCCGACTACGCGGACGACGCCCTGGCCACCGACTTCTGACCCGAACCCGGCCCGGCCCCGACTCGCCGCCCGGGCTCCCGACCCGATGAGAGGAGGCTCGCAGATGGCCCCCGCACGCCGCCGCTTCGTACCCGACTTCGACCCCGACTTCGGGGACCGCCCACTCACGGCCGCCCGGCACGACATCGTTATCGGGAGATGGCAGGGCGTACGCGATCTCCTCCTGGCGACCGGCCCCGTCCGGTCGCGCCGCACCCACCGCCTGCGTCTCCTCGCGCACGCGGCGGCGGGCAGCACCGCGGTGGAGTCGTGGCTCGCGGCGGAGCCGGAGAACCCGGACGCGGTGGTGCTCCGGGCAGCCACCGAAGTCGTACGGATCTTCAACGTGGCCGTCGCCACCGGACGCGGCGGCGAGGTCGACCGGGACCGGATCGACCTGGCGGTGATGGCCTGCCTGCGGGCGGCCGACGCCTGCCCCGCTGACCCGATGCCCTGGGCCTCGCTGCTCACTGTCGCCCGGCTGTACGAGGGCGGGGTGCAGCGCCGGGAACTGGCCCGCTGGTGGAGCGAGCTGCGCGACCGCGATCCGTACAACATCGAGGGCCATGTGCAGATGCTGCGTTACTACTCGGCGCGCTGGCACGGCACGCACGGCACGATGTACGACTTCGCCCGCGACGCGGCGGGCGCGGCGCCGCCGGGGTCGCCACTGCCGGTCCTGGTGCAGATCGCCCGGGTGGAGGAGTACCGGTACATCGCGGAGGGCGCGAAGGGACGGCAGGTCCTGGGCGGTTCGAACGTGGGGCAGCACTGGAACCACGAGCTGGCGGTCCAGGAGGTGCGGCGTACCTTCGACCGGTGGATCGCCGCGCGTGAGGGCACCACGGCCGCGCAGGACGGGCCGTTCCCGCCGGAGGAGGTGGCCGAGCTCAACTACCTCGCCCATGCGGCCTGTTACGCGGGCCTGCACGGCGAAGCCGCCCACCTGTTCCGGGCTCTGGACGGGCGGGCGGCTCGAGTGCCGTGGTCGTACACGGGTGATGCGGCCCAGCAGTTCACGCGGTGGCGCGAGCAGGTCGGTGCCACCGCGTGAACCGTGAACTCAGGACTCACACACCGATGTCGCGGAAGTCCTTGCGCCAGACGCTGACCACGGACGGACGGACCAGCTTGCCCGGTCCGTCGGGCCATGCCGAGGCCGGCTTCTCGACGGTCGCGCCGTCGATCTCGCCCGGGTGCTGCACCGCCACCAGGACCCGGCGTTCCTGAATGACCGGCCCACAGGTCTCGGCGCCCTTGGGCACGGTCAGGAACTGCTTGAGCTCACCGCGCCGCTCGCCCCGCGTCGCGACACCGAACAGGCCGTCGTGCGTGCCGAGCTGGTTGCCGTCGGTGGAGATCCACAGGTTGCCGTGCGGATCGAAGGCCACGTTGTCCGGGCAGGAGATGGGGCTGACCTTGTCCTTGGGGTAGCCCGCGAAGTACGTCGAGGGGTCGTTCGGGTCACCCGCGACCAGGAAGAGACGCCAGGCGAAGCCGTCGGAGGCCGGGTCGTCCCAGTGCTCGGCGAGCTCGAGGATGTGGCCGTGCTTGTTGAGGTTCCGCGGGTTGGCCTCGTCCGCTCCCGCCTTGCCCGGCTTGCCACGGTCGCCGTTGTTGGTGAGCGCGATGTACACCCGGCCGGTGCGCGGCGACGGCTCGACATCCTCGGGGCGGTCCATCTTGGTGGCGCCGACCTTGTCGCCCGCGAGGCGCGTGAAGACGTACACCTCCTCGGCGGTCATGCCGGGGACGTGGGAGGTGCTGCCGGTCGCGAGCGGAATCCAGACGCCGCTGCCGTCGAACTCGCCGTCGTCGGGCAGCTTGCCCGTGCCGTCGATCTCAGCTGCCGGGGAGTCGCCGGTGAGCTTGGCGACGTACAGCGTGCCGTCGTCGAGGAGGGTGAGGTTGTGCTCGCGGGCAGCGCGGGAGTTGCCCTTCTTCATCCGCTTCGACGAGACGAACTTGTAGAAGTAGTCGAAGCGCTCGTCGTCGCCCATGTAGACCACCGGGCGGCCGTCGTCCGTCAGCCGGGGCTGCGCGGCCTCGTGCTTGAAGCGGCCGAGCGCGGTGCGCTTGCGCGGGGTCGAGTCCGGGTCGTACGGGTCGAGCTCGACGACCCAGCCGTGGCGGTGCGACTCGTTGGGCTCCTGGGCGGCGTCGAAGCGCTTGTCGAAACGCTCCCACTTGCGCTCGGTCGCGCCGCTGCCGAGGCCGTAGCGCTTGTCGGTGGCGCTGCTGCCGTTGGCGAAGTACTGGTTGAAGTTCTCCTCGCCGTGGAGCGTGGTGCCCCACGGAGTGGTGCCTCCGGCGCAGTTGTTGAGGGTGCCCAGCACCTTGGTGCCCGTCGGGTCGACGGAGGTCTTCAGCAGGGGGCTGCCGGCGGCGGGCCCGGTGAGCCTGAACTCGCTCGTGGCCGTCAGACGGCGGTTGAGGTGGTGGCGGGTGACCGGGGTGAGCTTGCCGCTGCGGTGCTCCTCCTGGACAACGACGACCGAGAGGCCGTGCGCGGCCCAGGCGATCTCCACCTGCTCGCGGGTGGGGTTCGCCGGGTCGTACCCCTTGAACATCAGGATCTCGTCCGTGTACTCGTGGTTGGCCACGAGTACCTGACGGTCCCGCTCGTCCCGGAGAGGGAGCAGGCTCAGGAAGTCGTTGTTGTAGCCGAACTGGCCGGCCTGCGCCTTGGCGGTCTGCTTGTCCGCGTCGAAGGCGGGCGCGCCGCGCAGGATCGGGTCGCCCCAGCGGATCACGACGTTCTGGGCGTAGCCCTCCGGGACGGTGACCTGGTCGGCGGTGTTGGGGGCGACGGGGGTGAAGCGGAGGCCGCGGGCGCCCTTGCTGCTGCCGTGCCGGTGGCTGTTCGCGGCCGGGGCCGCGGCGACGGCCTGGGCGCCGCCGCCCTGGCCGACGAGCGCGCCGGTGCCGGCGGCGGCCACTACGGTCACCACGGCGGCGGCGCGCATCATGGACCGTCTCGACAGGGCACCGGCTATCAGGTCGCCGGAGTACTCGTTGTCGCTGGTGTTCGGAACCTCGTGGAAGCAGGCGTCGCCGCAGCGGTAACGGCAGGTGAGCGCGGAACGGCCCCCCGCGTGCGGGGTACCGATGAGCGGCAGCAGTTTGCGCACGTTGTCCTCCGTTTGACTTCACAGCGGCGCGCCCTGCGCCGACATCGTGTCGGAATGTGTCCGCCGCGACGTTAGGTGCGTCTGTCTGCAATGCGGCGGCCGACGGATGAACGGCAAGTGAATCCGGCACGTCCGGGCGGGAGTTCACCCGCGCGGGTCTTGAGTGCGCCGAGTTCGGCCTACCCTCCCGGAGATCGCCCGGAGCGGCCGCTAACCTTACGTGTCCACCCTGGCCAGGGATTTTTCCCGCAGTACGGACAAACATCGCACCCAACTCATGTGAAAGGCCTCGCCCATGGGTATTCGGAGCTTGCTGCGCAAGGTGTTCGGACGCGACCGAGAAACCACCGCCGTCCGTGACGAGCAGACGGTGGCCGTTCCGGCCCAGTCCGAACGCGCCCAGTCGGCGGAGCCGACGACCGCGACCCCGGCCCACGTGCCGGCCACGGTGCCCGCGCAGTCGGGGAGCAGCACGGCGGCGGAACTGGTGGCGGCGGCGTTCGACAACCCCTCCGTCCCGCCGCAGCCGAAGCGCGACCTCACCCCGGGCCGCGAGGCGGACGCCCCGGCGGAGCGGAAGGCGGCCCCGGCCGTCCCGGAAGCCTCGGCCGTCCCGGAGACCGCCGCAGAGGCCGATCCGGTGACCGCGGCGGTCCCGGAGACGGAGGCGCCGGCCACCGAGCCCCAGGCCGAGGCCGCCGCCCCGGTGGAGCCGGCGGCCGCCGAGCCGGAGCCGGAGCCGGAGCCCGAAGCGGCTTCGGAGACCGACGCCGACGCGGTCTCCCAAGCTGTGACCCCGGCGGAGTCCGACGCGGCACCGGCTGCCGAAGAGACCGCGGCCGAGCCCGAGCCGGCGGTCCCCACGGCCGAAGCCGCCGTGGATCCCAAGGCTGCTGCCCCGGAAGCCGTGACCCCGGCGGAGCCGGAGGCGCTTGTCACCGAACCGGAGCCGGAAGCCGCTCCGGCCGAACCCGAAGCCGCCGTGGTCGAGGCGGAAGCCGCCGCCGAACCCGAAGCCGCCGTGGTCGAGCCACAGGTGGCCGCCGAACCCGAAGCCGCGGCCGAACCCGAAGCCGCCGGGGTCGACGGCGAGAAGCCCGCGTACTCCCCTGCCCGGGTCAAGTCGCGCGCTCCCGAGCTCGTCGGGGCCTACAAGGCCGCCGGCGCCGTGCTCAAGGCGCGGGGGCTCGCCGGGGCCCGGGCCGACGTGTACCTCGTACTGGACCGGTCGGGCTCGATGCGGCCGTACTACAAGGACGGCAGCGTCCAGAATCTCGCCGAGCAGGCCCTCGGCCTCTCCGCGCACCTGGACGACGCCGCGACCGTCCGCGTCGTGTTCTTCTCCACGGACATCGACGGCACCGGGGAGCTCAGCCTCACCGAGTACGCGGGCCGCATCGACGAGCTGCACGCCGGGCTCGGCCACATGGGACGTACCAACTACCACCGCGCCATCGAGGAAGTGATCGCCCAGCACGAGAAGTCCGGCTCCACCGGTCCCGCGTTCGTGATCTTCCAGACGGACGGCGCCCCGACCGCCAAGCAGGCCGCCGAGAAGGCGCTCGCGGACGCCGCCGAGCTGCCGCTGTTCTGGCAGTTCGTCGCGTTCGGCGAGCACGACGCCAAGGGCTTCGACTTCCTGCGGAAGCTGGGCGCGGAGAACGCCGGCTTCTTCCACGCCGGCCCTGACCCGCGCGAGCTCACGGACACCGAGGTGTACGAGGGACTCCTCGCCTCCTGGCAGAACCGGTAGGAACCGCGGAACCGCGCAGTCCTGCCCGCCACCGGATCGTCACCCGTGGCGGGCAGGGCCCCCTCCACCGCACGGCCGCCATCACCGGCAAAGATCTTCCTCCGCCCAGTCCTGCGCCGAGTGCGGCTTTATCGATGTGAGTGGATCTTCCGCGGGCCGATAGGATTTCGACCATGGCGGCCACTGGATCCGAGAAGCAGGGGGCGAAGGCGTACTACGTCACGACCCCCATTTACTACGTCAACGACGCTCCTCACCTGGGCCACGCCTATACGACCGTCGCAGGCGACGTGCTCACTCGCTGGCACCGTCAGCGCGGCGAGAAGGTGTGGTACCTCACCGGCACGGACGAGCACGGTCAGAAGATCATGCGCACTGCCGAGGCGAACGGGGTCACGCCCCAGGAGTGGTGCGACAAGCTCGTCGAGGAGGCCTGGAAGCCCCTCTGGGAGCACCTGAACATCGCCAACGACGACTTCATCCGTACGACGGAGAAGCGGCACACGGACCGTGTGCAGGAGTTCGTGCAGGACTTGTACGACAAGGGCGAGATCTACAAGGGCGGGTACGAGGGCCCGTACTGCGTGGGCTGCGAGGAGTACAAGATCCCCGGCGACCTGCTCGACGGCGAGGACGAATTCGCGGGGCAGAAGCTGTGCCCGATCCACAAGAAGCCGGTGGAAATCCTCAAAGAGGAGAACTACTTCTTCAAGCTCAGCGAGTACGGCCCGAAGCTGCTCGAGTTCTACGAGGCCAACCCCGGCTTCATCCAGCCCGAGTCGGCCCGCAACGAGGTGCTGAACTTCGTCAAGCAGGGCCTCCAGGACCTCTCCATCTCGCGCTCGACCTTCGACTGGGGTGTGCCGGTCCCCTGGGACCCCAAGCACGTCATCTACGTGTGGATCGACGCCCTCCTCAACTACGCCACGGCTGTCGGCTACAACGAGAACCCGGCGAAGTTCGCGGAGACCTTCCCCGCCGACGTGCACCTGGTCGGCAAGGACATCCTCCGCTTCCACGCCATCATCTGGCCCGCGATGCTGATGGCGAACGGCCTGCCCGTGCCGGGCAAGGTGGCCGCCAACGGCTGGCTGATGGTCGGCGGCGAGAAGATGTCCAAGTCGAACCTGACCGGCATCAAGCCGCAGGACCTGACCTCGCACTTCGGCGTGGACGCCTACCGCTGGTACTTCCTGCGGGCCATCGCCTTCGGTCAGGACGGCTCGTTCTCCTGGGAGGACTTCACCGCCCGCTACACCTCGGAGCTCGCCAACGACTACGGCAACCTCGCCTCACGTGTCGCCGCCATGGTCGGCAAGTACTTCGGCGGCGCGCTGCCGGAGGCCACCGCGTCCGGCGACGCGGAGAAGGCGGTCCAGGAAGGCATGGCGAAGGCCGTCGCCGAAGCCGACCGGAAGATCGGTGACGAGCTGGACTTCGCCGGTGGCATCGCGGCCGTCTTCGACTTCGTGAAGCAGGTCAACGGGTACCTGACCGAGCAGGAGCCCTGGAAGGTCGCCAAGGACCAGTCCGAGGAGGGCCAGGCCCGTCTCGCGACGATCCTGTACACGGCCGCCGAGTCGCTGCGCGCGGTGGCGGTGCTGCTCAACCCGGTCATGCCGGAGACTTCGCAGGCGCTGTGGGACTCGCTGGGCGCCGAGGCGCCCATGGGCGCCCTGGCCGCGCAGCCTGTCCAGGACGCGGGCACGTGGGGCCTGCTGCCGGCCGGCGCGACGGTGACGAAGGGCGCGGTGCTGTTCCCGCGCCTGGAGGAGAAGCCTGCGTAAGCGGCCGAACGGCTCGGCCGACCACCTCGGCGGACCGGGCCGGCCGACCGCGAAGGGTCCGGGAACCGTGATGGTTCCCGGACCCTTCCGCGTACGGGCCGGGCCCCTGCGGTCGGCTCAGCGCGCCAGCGCCGCCGCGTCACCCATCACCACCACCGGCCGCTCGTCCGGGTCCAGCCACAGCAGCAGCTGCCGCATCCGCCCCCGCGTCAGCGACACGCACGCCTGGGTGGGGCCCTCGTGGTCGACGTGGAACCAGACCCCGCCGCCCCTGTCCCAGCCCATGGGCCGGCTGTCGTCGTCGTAGAGCGGGGACGCACCCGGCCGGCGGTTGTAGTTGATGGCGACGACGTAGTCGAAGGAGCCTTCGAGCGACTCACCCAGGAAGCCGGTACCGCCGGCGGCGAACAGGTCCTCCTCCTGGTGGTACGGGATCTTCGTACCGGGGTCGGGCAGCCGGCCGCCCGCGTCGGTGAGCCCGAAGACCCCGATCGGCGAGCGTCTGTCCCCCGCCCAGTGTTCGTCGGTCCAGCCGTTCAGGGCGTTGTGGGCGGGCCACGGCCCGGAAACGGCTTTCCAGCCCTTCACCGGGTCACGCTCGTACAGGACGGCCGTGGAGCGGCTGGAGTCCCGGTCTTCGCCGGTCACCACGACGGCCTGGTTCGTGCCGTCCGGGACGCGGTCGCGGGTACGAGGGCCGAGCCGGGGAATCTCGGCGGGCAGGGCCGGTTCCCGCAGGGCCTTCCCCTGCGGGAACCGGGGGCTCTGGGGGCCGGCCGTGGTGGGCGGGTTCTGCGTATGGGCGGGTCCTGAGTGGGGCGGTGACGGCGCGGGCTTCGCGCAGCCCACGACCAGCAGTCCAGCCGCCAGCAGCGGAGTCGCTGCTCTGGTCAGTACGGTGCTGAGCACTACGCGTGGTCCTCTCGTGGTCAGTCACCGGTGATGTGCGCCACCGGTATCTGCCCAACCTTCCCGTTCGGGCCGAGCGCCGACGGCCGGTGCGGCTCGAACGACTCGTAAGGAGCAGGAATGTGCACGAGAACGCGCGAGGGGGCCGGGAACCTCTCGGTTCCCGGCCCCCTCGCGACGGTGCAGCGGCCCGGCAGGCCCGCCCGGATTACTCGCCGGACTTCGCCGGCGGCTTGCGGAGAGAGATGTTCAGCTCTCGCAGCCGTGCCTCGTCGATCTCGCTCGGGGCACCCATCAGCAGGTCCTGGGCGTTCTGGTTGAGCGGGAACGCGATCGTCTCGCGGATGTTCGGCTCGTCGGCCAGGAGCATCACGATGCGGTCCACGCCCGGGGCGATGCCACCGTGCGGCGGAGCGCCGAACTGGAACGCGCGGAGCATGCCGGAGAACTCCTTCTCCACCGTCTCCTTGTCGTAGCCGGCGATCTCGAAGGCCTTGTACATGACCTCCGGCTCGTGGTTCCGGATGGCGCCGGAGGACAGCTCGGTGCCGTTGCAGACGATGTCGTACTGCCAGGCCAGGATGTCCAGCGGGTCCATCGTCTCCAGGGCCTCGAGCCCGCCCTGCGGCATGGAGAACGGGTTGTGCGAGAAGTCGATCCGGCCGGTCTCCTCGTCCTTCTCGAACATCGGGAAGTCCACGATCCAGGCGAAGCGGAAGACGTCCTCCTCGAAGTGGCCGGCGCGCTTGGCGGCCTCGACGCGGACCGCGGCCATGATCTTGGAGACCTCGTCGAACTCGCCCGCGCCGAAGAAGACGGCGTGCCCCGGCTTGAGGTCCAGGCGGTCGGTGAGCGCCTTGGTGTCCTCCTCGGTGAGGAACTTGGCGATCGGACCGGTCAGCTCGTTGTTCTCGCCGACGCGGATCCAGGCCAGGCCCTTCGCGCCGTGCTCGACCGCGTACTCGCCGAGGCCGTCGAAGAACTTCCGGCTCTGGCCGGCCGTGTCCGGCACCGGCAGCGCCCGCACGTGCTTGCCGGCGAACGCCTTGAAGCCCGAGTCCGCGAAGACGTCCGAGACGTCGACGAGCTCCAGCTTGGCGCGCAGGTCCGGCTTGTCGTTGCCGTACTTGAGCATCGACTCGCGGAACGGGATCCGCGGGAAGGGGGAGGTGACATGGCGGCCGTTGCCGAACTCCTCGAACAGCTCGGTCATGAGCTTCTCGATCGGCTGGAAGACGTCCTCCTGCTCGACGAAGCTCATCTCGACGTCGAGCTGGTAGAACTCGCCCGGCGAGCGGTCCGCACGCGCGTCCTCGTCCCGGAAGCAGGGCGCGATCTGGAAGTACCGGTCGAAGCCCGCGATCATCAGCAGCTGCTTGAACTGCTGGGGGGCCTGCGGCAGCGCGTAGAACTTGCCGGGGTTCAGACGGGACGGCACCAGGAAGTCACGCGCACCCTCGGGAGAGGTCGCGGTGAGGATCGGGGTGGCCATCTCGTTGAAGCCCAGTGCGGTCATCTTGTGCCGGATGGCGGAGATGACGGCGGTGCGCAGCATGATGTTGCGGTGCATGCGTTCCCGGCGCAGGTCGAGGAACCGGTACTCCAGGCGCCGCTCCTCGTTCACCCCGTCGTCCGTGTTGATCGTGAAGGGCAGCGGGGCGGAGGCGCCCAGCACCTCGACGTCGGTGACCTCGACCTCGATCTCGCCGGTCGGCAGCTCCGGGTTGACGTTCTCGGCGCCGCGCGCGGAGACCCTGCCGTCGATCCGGACGACGGTCTCCTTGGTGATGTGGCTCAGCGCCTCGTTGGCGGGGGTGCCGGGGCGGGCGACGAGCTGCACCAGACCGTGGTGGTCGCGCAGATCGATGAAGAGGATGCCGCCCAGGTCGCGCCGATTGTGCAGCCAGCCACTGAGCCGGACGTCGGTGCCGACGTCAGAGGCGCGCAGCTCGCCGCAGGTGTGGGACCTGTACCGATGCATCGTTCATCCAGTTCTTCGCGATGACAGGTGGGATTCAACCCTCCCAAGGTTACCGGTCCGCCCGGAAGGCCCCCGCCGCCCTTGCGGGCGGGGCCCTCGGGCAGCCGGGCGGGGGGTGACCTGTAAGGATGGGGCAATGCGCACCGAGGACGTCCTGGCCGCGATCGCGACCGGCCTGTGGCGCTGGGACAACGCGTCCGGGCTGGTCACCCTCGACAGCGAGGCCGCCCGGCTGCTCGGGTTGCCCGCCGAGCCCGCGGTCCTGCCCGCGGTCGCCGTCCGCTCCCGGTTCCACCCGGTGGACTGGAACGAGATCAACGGCGTAGTCAACCTCGCGGTCGCCGAGGGCACCCTTGCCGAGGCCCGGCTGCGGATCATGGACGGGGACGGCCAGGTGCTGCGGACCGTGCGCAGCCGCTCCAAGCCCGTGGTCGACGGCAAGGACTACCGGCTGTTCGGCACCATCCAGGAGGTCGCCGACCCGCAGCCCGGCACCACCGCCGTGCCGACCCCCATCACCGGCGACTGGCGCCGCTCACGGGAGGCGTTCCTGCTCGACGCGGGCCGTGCGCTCGCCGAGGCCAGGTCCACCGCCGAGGTGCTGCGGGTCGCCGCGTCCCTGTCAATGCCCGGCTTCTCGCCGGACGGCCTGGCCGTTTTCGGCGTCGTCGGCGACCGGTTGTCGGTCGTCGGGCACCACGGGCACACTCCGGGCGACGACAATCCCTTCACCGACATGCCGCTGGCCACCGAGTATCCGGCGGCCGAGGTCGTGCGGACGGGGCGGGCCATCTACCTGCCGGCCCCGGAGGACTACCGCCGCCGCTTCCCCGCCACCTGGCCGCTCGCCCAGCGCTTCCACCGGCAGTCCTGGGCGTTCCTCCCACTGGTCGTGGCGGGCCGCACCATGGGCGCCTGGATGGCCGCCTTCAAGCACACCGTGGCGTTCACGCCCGACGAGCGGTCCGTACTGACGACGGTGGCCCGGATGCTGGCCCAGGCGCTCCAGCGGGCCGGTGTCACCGAGTCCGAGCGGGAGCTGACGGTCGGGCTGCAGCGCTCGATGATGCCCACTCTGGGCCCGGAGATTCCCGGGATGTCGGTGGCGGCCCGCTATGTGCCGACCGGCGGGGGGCTGCAGGTCGGAGGCGACTGGTACGACATGATCCCGCTGCCGTCGGGCCGCATAGCCCTGGTCATCGGCGACGTCCAGGGACACGACGTGCGCGCCGCCGGGCTGATGGGGCAGCTGCGGATCGCCGTACGGGCGTACGCCTCGGAGGGGCACCGCCCCGACGCCGTGCTCTCGCGCGCCTCACGCTTCCTCGCCGGGCTGATGGACGCGTACGGGAACGGCCAGGGCGCCGGAAGCGGCGACGGAGATCCCGGCCCCCGTTTCGCGACCTGCCTGTACGTGGAGGCGGACCCCGCCACCGGGACGCTGGACATCGCCCGGGCGGGCCACCCGGAACCGGCCGTGCGGATGGCGGACGGGACGGTCCTGGTGCGGCCGACCGCGGGAGGCCTCCCGCTCGGCATCGTCCCGGACACCGACTATCCGACGACCCGGTTCGTCCTCCAGCCCGGCGAGACGATGATGCTGTGCACCGACGGACTCATCGAGACCGGCGGCCACGACCTCGACACCGGCTGGGCGCGGCTCCGCGCCATCCTCGAGTCGTTCCCCGGCGACGCGGAGGACGGCCTGGAGAAACTGGCCGACGAACTCGTAAGCGCCGTCCACGGTCCCTCCTCGCACCACACCACCGGCCCCTTCGCGGACCGGCGCGAGGACGACATAGCCCTGCTGCTGCTGTGCCGCGTGGGGGAGGGCTGCGTCTGCGGTCCGGACGCCACCGGGCGCGCGGGCCGCCCGGCCCGGCGCACCGCGCTGACGGTCGCCCAGGCCGAGCCGGAGCGGATCGCCGGCGCCCGGCAGCAGTTGCGCGAGCTGCTGCACGACTGGAGCGACGAGGAGCAGGTCGACTCGGCGGTCCTCATGGTGTCCGAGATGGTCACCAACGTCCTGGTCCACACGGATGGAGACGCCCTGCTGCTGGCCGAGGCCACCGGGGAGATCGGCGCCCGGCGGCTGCGCGTGGAGGTGGCCGACGCCAGCGACGAGCTGCCGCACGAGCGGCGGCCGGGGGAGATGGCGTCCAGCGGGCGGGGCCTGCTGCTGATGGGGATGCTCGCCGACAGCTGGGGCGTGGACCCGCGCGGCGAGGGCAAGTCGATCTGGTTCGAGCTCTACGAGGACGCCGGCGGTGCCGAGGCGACGGGAGGGGCCGCGTAGCGCTCCCTCATCTCGGAGATCACCCCGACCGCGGCCGCTGTCAGCGGCACCGCCAGCAGCATGCCGAGGATCCCCGCGACGCTCGCCCCCGCCGTGATCGCCAGCATCACCACCGCCGGATGCATCTGGACCGTACGGCTCTGGATCGCCGGCTGGAGCACGTGCCCCTCAAGCACCTGGACGGCCATCACCACCCCCAGTACCCACAGCGCGATCAGGAACCCGCGGTCGGCGAGCGCGACCAGCACGGCGACGGCGCCCGAGATGAACGCCCCCAGGTACGGGATGTACGCGCCGACGAACACGAGGGCCCCCAGCCCGACCGCTCCGGGCACCCGCAGGATCAGCAGCCCCGCGGTAATGCAGATCGCGTCGATGAGAGCGATGAACGTCGTCCCGCGCATGAAGCCCTCGACGGCCTGGAAGGCCCTGCGGGCCACCGCCTCCACGGTGTCGCCGGTCTCCTGGGGCACGAGCGAGCGCAGCGTTCCGGCCGCGCGGTCGGAGTCCCGGAGGAAGAAGAAGACCAGCAGCAGCGCCAGCACGGCGATGGCAATCATCTCGCCGACCACACTCAGACCGGAGATCACCCCGGACGCCGCGGTCCCGCCGAACTTGCTCAGCAGTTCCCTGGCATTGGACGCCACATCGTCGAGCGAGGTCCCGGCGGCCCCGAAGTGCTTCCCGAGGTCGGAGGCGGCCTGCTTGAGCGAGGCCAGGATCTCGTCGCCGCTGTCGACCAGCGCACTGACCACGATGTACGTCGCCCCGCCGACGACGGCGAGCACCGCGGCGCAGGTGAGCCCGGCGGCGAGCGACCGGTTCATCTTCATCCGGACGAGCCGCCGGTACATCGGCCGGAGCAGCGCGGTGCCCAGCAGGGCGAGCAGCAGCGGGGTGAAGGCGGTCTTGAAGATGATCACCAGCCAGACCCCGAGGGTGGCCACCCCGGCGACCAGCAGCACCACCACGCACCACGCGGCCACGCGCCGGACGCCGTCGGGGAGGAGGGACTTGTGGGTCTGCACCCTCCCACCCGATCACGCGGGTCCGCCTCCGTCCCGCCCAGGGCGTCCGGGCGGGTGACGAGCCATCACTTCCGTGGCCGGGCGCCGGGCGCCCGCCCACGGGTCAGACGTGCGGGACCGGGACGGTACCGAGGCGGCCGGCCTGGAAGTCGTCGAACGCCTGCTGGAGTTCGGCCTTGCTGTTCATGACGAAGGGGCCGTAGTGCGCCATGGGTTCCCGGATCGGCCTGCCGCCGAGCAGGACGACCTCGAGGTCGGGGGAGTTCGAGTCCTGGGACGCGTCCGCGCGGACCGTGACTGCGCCGCCCGCGCCGAAGACCACGGTCTGGCCGGTCCGGACGGGCCGCCGGTCGGCGCCGACCGCGCCGCGGCCGGCCATGACGTAGGCCAGGGCGTTGAAGTCGTCGCGCCAGGGCAGCGTGATCTCCGCTCCCGGCCGCAGCGTGGCGTGGATCATCGTGATGGGGGTGTGGGTGACCCCCGGTCCCTTGTGACCGTCGAGCTCGCCCGCGATGACGCGCATCAGCGCGCCGCCGTCAGCCGAGGTCAGCAGCTGGACGTTGCCGCCGCCGATGTCCTGGTAGCGCGGCGGCATCATCTTGTCCGCGGCCGGGAGGTTCACCCACAGCTGGAGGCCGTGGAAGAGACCGCCGCTGACGACGAGCGACTCCGGCGGAGCCTCGATGTGGAGAAGGCCGGATCCCGCGGTCATCCACTGGGTGTCACCGTCGTTGATGACTCCGCCGCCGCCGTTGCTGTCCTGGTGGATGAAGGTGCCGTCGAGCAGGTACGTGACGGTCTCGAAGCCCCGGTGGGGGTGCCAGGGCGTGCCCTTGGGCTCGCCCGGGGCGTACTCCACCTCGCCCATCTGGTCCATCATGATGAACGGGTCGAGGTACTGGTAGTTGATGCCGGCGAAGGCGCGGCGCACCGGGAATCCTTCGCCCTCGAAACCGCTGGGCGCGGTCGTGACGGCGAGCACGGGACGCGGCAGGGCGTCATGGGACGCGGCGACACGGGGCAGGGTCAGCGGGTTTTCGACGGTCACAGCAGGCATGGTCGGGACCTCCTCATGTTCGGAGTTTAGTTGAAACTCGAACTTCTTGCCACCGGTCACAACGAAGGGCGCCCGGGAGGAATTCCCCCTCGGACGCCCATTCGTCGGTCGGTGGCCGGATCTAGCCGTACATGCGACGCATTGCGAAATCCACCATCTGTTCGACCGCTTTGGCGTCGAAGACCATCCTGTGATCACCCTCCATGTCGAGGACGAACCCGTACCCGGTCGGCAGCAGGTCGATCACCTCGGCTCCGGTGATCACGAAGTACTTGGACTCCTTGCCCGCGTACCGGCGCAGCTCCTTGAGCGTGGAGAACATCGGGATCACCGGCTGCTGGGTGTTGTGCAGCGCCAGGAACCCGGGGTTGTCACCCCGCGGGCAGTACACCTTCGACGTGGCGAAGATCTGCTGGAAGTCCTCGGCGGACAGCGACCCGGTGGTGAAGGCGCGCACGGCATCCGCCAGCGACGGCGGCGACGGCTCCGGATAGAGCGGCTGCTCGCCGTACCCGCCGGACATCTGCTGCGGCGGTGGCTGCGGGGCGGAGTACTGCTGCCCGGCACTCGCGTTCTGGTCGTAGCCGTACATGGCCGCAAGCGTAACGAGTGGACCTGGGCCGTGGAGCCGGAGTTCCCGCCAACGGCGCTTTGCCGTCAGACGATCAGGCTGTCGGTAGAGACGGGTCACACTGGCCGCTTTGGGGTTGCGTCTTATTACCGACGGGTAGCATCATCGTAGCTACTTGCTGGTACGCGTACGAGGAACCTGCCTCCCGAGCCTTAACGGAGCCGAAGTCATGGGCCACTACAAGTCGAACCTCCGAGACATCGAGTTCAACCTCTTCGAGGTCCTCGGCCGCGACCGGCTGTACGGCACCGGCCCGTTCGCGGAGATGGACACCGAGACCGCCAAGAGCGTGCTGTCCGAGATATGCCGCCTGGCCGAGAACGACCTGGCGGAGTCCTTCGAGGACGCCGACCGCAACCCGCCGGTCTTCGACCCCGCGACCAACACCGCGCCGGTCCCCGCTTCCTTCAAGAAGAGCTACCAGGCGTACATGGACGCCGAGTGGTGGCGTCTGGGCATCCCGGAGGAGATCGGCGGCCAGGCCACCCCGGCCACCCTGATCTGGGCGTACGCCGAGATGATCCTTGGCTCGAACCCGGCCGTCTGGATGTACTCCTCCGGCCCGGCCTTCGCCGGCGTCGTCTTCGACGAGGGCACCGAGGAGCAGCACAAGATCGCCCGCCTGATGGTCGAGAAGCAGTGGGGCTCGACCATGGTCCTCACCGAGCCCGACGCGGGCTCCGACGTGGGCGCCGGCCGCACCAAGGCGGTCCAGCAGGAGGACGGCTCCTGGCACATCGAGGGCGTGAAGCGGTTCATCACCTCGGGTGAGCACGACATGTCCGAGAACATCATCCACATGGTGCTGGCCCGCCCCGAGGGCGCCGGCCCCGGCACCAAGGGCCTCTCCCTCTTCGTCGTCCCGAAGTACGACTTCGACTGGGAGACCGGCGAGCTGGGCGAGCGCAACGGCGTCTACGCCACCAACGTCGAGCACAAGATGGGCCTGAAGGCCTCCAACACCTGCGAGATGACCTTCGGCGACCAGCACCCGGCCAAGGGCTGGCTGCTCGGCGAGAAGCACGACGGCATCCGCCAGATGTTCAAGATCATCGAGTTCGCCCGGATGATGGTCGGCACGAAGGCCATCGCCACCCTCTCCACCGGCTACCTGAACGCGCTCGAGTACGCCAAGGAGCGCGTCCAGGGTCCCGACCTGGCGAACTTCATGGACAAGACCGCGCCCAAGGTCAGCATCACGCACCACCCCGACGTGCGCCGCTCGCTGATGACTCAGAAGGCGTACGCGGAGGGCATGCGCGCCCTGGTGCTCTACACCGCGTCGGTACAGGATGAGATCGCCGTCAACGCAGCCGCGGGCGAGGACACCAAGGCCCTGCACGGCCTGAACGACCTGCTGCTGCCGATCGTGAAGGGCTACGGCTCGGAGAAGTCGTACGAGCAGCTCGCCCAGTCCCTGCAGACCTTCGGCGGCTCCGGCTACCTGCAGGAGTACCCGATCGAGCAGTACATCCGGGACGCCAAGATCGACACCCTCTACGAGGGCACCACGGCCATCCAGGGCCAGGACTACTTCTTCCGGAAGATCGTCCGCGACCAGGGCGCCTCCCTGAACACGCTCGCCGAGGAGATCAAGAAGTTCCTGGCGGTCGGCACCGGCGGCGAGGAGCTGGCGGCGGCCCGCGAGCAGCTCGCCAAGGCGGCCGTGGACCTGGAGGCGATCGTCGGCACGATGATCACCGACCTGACCTCCACCGGCGAGGACGTCAAGAACATCTACAAGGTGGGCCTCAACACCACCCGCCTCCTGATGGTCTCCGGCGATGTCGTCGTCGCGTACCTGCTGCTCAAGGGCGCGGCAGTCGCGGCCGAGAAGCTGGCCACGGCGTCCGCCAAGGACGTGCCCTTCTACACCGGCAAGATCGCGGCCGCGAAGTTCTTCGCCGCCAACGTCCTGCCGGGCGTCTCCGTGCAGCGCGCCCTCGCCGAGAGCATCGACAACTCCGTGATGGAGCTGGACGAGGCGGCCTTCTAGGCCACCCCCCTGACGACCGCACGGGCAACGGGCCGGACCCCCTTCACCGGGGATCCGGCCCGTTGCCGGTTTGTCAGCCCGATCTGCGAGGCTCGTAGACATGAGTTCCCAGGACCACAGCAGGGGCTACTCCGTCCCGGCCGGCCGCCCGTACCAGCTCAGCGAGCTGCGCGGGAAGCTCGGCTCGGTCGGCGACCAGATCCGCGAGCTGTACGACGGCGCCTACCCGATGGAGTACGACGCGGTCGCCGACGCCCTGTACAGCGCGTTCCAGTCGGCGGCCGGGCTGGCACCGGTGAAGAGCTACACCGGCTGCGAGATCCATCCCAACGGCGCGCTCGACCCGGAGGCCCCCGAGGGCTGGGGCCGCTGCCTGCTGTGCAACGACCGCAGACGGCGCGGCGAACGAAGTGTCCCGGCCGCCGGGTCGCAGCGGCGCCTCGGCTATCCGGTGCCCGATCCCCCCTACACGCTGGAAGTGCTCAAACGGCATGTCCAGCACGTCAACGACCGGGCGTTCGGGGTCGGGATCTCCTCGCCCGCCGAGGAATTCGTCGAGCTGGCGGATTCCCTGCACCGCGCCTTCATCGTCGCCCGCGAGCTGTCCCGGCCGCGCAACGCGTCGGGCTGTGCGGAACACCCCGGCGCGCCCATCGATCCGGACGCCCCGCCCGGCGAGGGCTGTATGTTCTGCGCCGGGCGGAGACGGCGCGAACAGCGGTCTCCGCAGACCCCGGAGATGCTGCCCCGCATCCGCCGCGGCGAGCGGCGCAACCTGCACCGCCGCTTCGACCGACCGGGTGGCCCTTAGTCCCCGGCAAGACGAACACGACCGTCGTTAAGGTGAACCACATGAGCTCTCCCGCCCGCTTCCACCGCGGCCACACCGACGACCTGATGACCTTCCTGACGGCGAGCCCCTCGCCGTACCACGCGGTCGCCAACGCGGCCGAGCGGCTGGAGAAGGCCGGGTTCCGGCAGCTGGCGGAGACGGACGCCTGGGAGGGGAGCACGGGCGGCAAGTTCGTCCTGCGCGGCGGGGCGATCATCGCCTGGTACGTGCCGGAGGGCGCCCGGGCGCACACCCCGTTCCGGATCATCGGCGCCCACACCGACTCCCCCAACCTGCGGGTGAAGCCGCTGCCCGACACCGGCTCGCAGGGCTGGCGGCAGATCGCCGTCGAAATCTACGGCGGAACGCTCCTCAACACCTGGCTCGACCGCGACCTCGGACTCGCCGGGCGGCTCACCCTGCGCGACGGCAGCCACCGGCTCGTGAACATCGACCGGGCCCTGCTGCGCGTGCCGCAGCTCGCCGTCCACCTCGACCGCTCGGTCAACACGGACGGCCTCAAGCTCGACAAGCAGCGGCACATGCAGCCGATCTGGGGCCTCGGCGACGTCCAGGAGGGCGACCTCATCCGCTTCCTGGAGGAGGAGGAAGGGCTCGCGGCGGGCGAAGTCACCGGCTGGGACCTCATGGTCCACAGCATCGAAGCACCGGCCTACCTGGGCCGGGACCGCGAGCTGCTGGCCGGCCCGCGCATGGACAACCTCCTCTCGGTGCACGCCGGTACGGCCGCGCTGGCCGCGGTGTCGGCCGCCGACAGCCTTCCGTACATCCCGGTGCTCGCCGCGTTCGACCACGAGGAGAACGGCTCACAGTCCGACACCGGCGCCGACGGCCCGCTCCTCGGGAATGTCCTGGAGCGCTCCGTCTTCGCCCGCGGCGGGACGTACGAAGACCGGGCCCGCGCCTTCGCCGGCACCATCTGTCTGTCGTCCGACACCGGACACGCCGTCCACCCCAACTACGCCGAGCGGCACGACCCGACGCACCAACCGCGCGCCAACGGCGGCCCGATCCTCAAGGTCAACGTGAACCAGCGGTACGCGACGGACGGCAGCGGCCGGGCCGTCTTCGCCGCGGCCTGCGAGAAGGCCGGCGTGCCCTGGCAGAACTTCGTCTCGAACAACGCCATGCCGTGCGGCACGACGATCGGCCCGATCACCGCCGCCCGCCACGGAATCGCGACCGTCGACATCGGCGTAGCGATCCTCTCCATGCACAGCGCGCGCGAGCTGTGCGGCGCCGACGACCCGTACCTGCTGGCGAACGCGCTGGCGGCCTTCCTGGAGGGCTGAACTCCGCCGCGAAGCATGGCCGTTCCGGACGGGGGTACCCGAGAGGTGGCGCCGGAACAGCCACTTCGACACGCGGAGGCGAGTCACATGGGTATGGGCGGCTGCATCGCCCTCATCGCGGTGGGGGCCATCCTCACGTTCGCCACCGACTGGGAAATGGAGAGCGTCAACCTCGACCTGGTCGGTCTGATCATGATGGCCGTCGGCATCATCGGCGTCACCGTCTACACGAGCGTCCTCAAGCGGCGCCGCACCACGCATCTTCCGACGGCCGAGGCACCAGTGGTGGAGGAGCGGTACCGGCACTACGAGTGACCGGTACCGCCCGTACGCGTCGCGCGCGCCGACCCGTTCCGTAACGGATCCGCCCGCGACGACTCCGTCCTACTGATCCATCCCCGCCAGCACCAGCGGCAGCCGGGGCGTCCCGTCCGCCGTCACCAGGACCGGGACGCCCCAGTCCTGCTGGTGCACATGGCAGGCGGGGTACTCGTTCGACGGGTCGTCGTCACAGGACGCGGCCATCGCGGAGACGTGCAGCACGCCCTCGGTGACGCCGTCCGCGAGGACCAGCTCCCGGCTCAGATCCGTGCCGGTGCCCGCGCCGTCGGCCAACAGCTCCGGTGGCGTCGCACTCACCAGCAGCCGGGTCGAAGGTCCGTACCGGGTGTCGAGCTTCTGCCCGCTGGGCGCCTGGAACACCACGTCCAACAGCAGCTTCCCCGGGGCGACTTCGGTCGCGGCGCGCTGCGTGCGGTGGGCGACGGACTCGACCCGCACCGCCTCCTCCGGGAGCCGCAGCCGCGTGAGCCGGTGGCGGGCCGACTCGACGACGACGATGTCGTCCCCGACGACCACGGCGTCGCTCGGCTCGCGCAGATCAGTGGCGAGCGTGGTGACTTGACCCGTCGCCGGATCGAAGCGCCTGAGCGCGTGGTTGTACGTGTCGCAGACCGCGACGGAGCCGTCGGGCAGCGCGGTCACACCCAGCGGATGCTGCAGCAGCGCCTGACCCGCCTCGCCGTCCCGGTGGCCGAAGTCGAAGAGCCCGGTGCCGACGGCCGTGCGTACGACGAAACCGTCCGCGTTCCCGGCGTCCCGCTCGACGTACCGCAGGGCGGACGTCTCGGAGTCGGCGACCCACAGCCGGTCCTCGGTGGCGGCGAGCCCCGACGGCTGCGCGAACCACGCCTCGGCGGCCGGCCCGTCCACCAGCCCCTCGTTGGTGGTCCCGGCAGCGACCCCGACGGTCCCCTCGGCCGGGTCGTACGTCCACAGCTGGTGCACACCCGCCATCGCGATCCACACCTTGCCCGCGAACCAGGCCACGTCCCAGGGCGAGGACAGATCCACCTCGCGCGCCGGCCCGGATGTCGCGGACCCCTGCCACCACTGCCGGCCGGTCCCGGCGACGGTCTCGATCTCGCCCGTCTCCGGGTCGTACACGCGCAGGGCGTGGTTCACCGTGTCGGCGACGACGACCTTGCCCCCGGGCAGCAGCGCGAGCCCCTGCGGCTCGCTGAACCCCTCCGGTCCGAAGCCACGCTCGCCGCTGCCGATGCGCCGTACGACGGTCTCGCCGTCCGGCTCCAGCTCGACCAGCTGATGCCGGGTCGAGTCCGAGACGAGGAAGTTGCCTCCGGGCAGGACCAAGGCCTTGCCGGGGAAGCGCAGATCGGTCGCCACCGGCTCCGGCGCGACGTACGGCCCGTCTCCGCGCCGCAGCGTGCCCTTCGCCGCGTGCTCCGCCTCCAGCTCCCCGACCAGCGTCCCGATGGCGTGAGCATGTCCTTCGCCGGCGTGTTGCGCGACGACGTACCCCTCGGGGTCGATGACGACGAGCGTGGGCCAGGCCCGTACGGCGTACTGCTTCCAGGTCGCCAGTTCGGGATCGTCCAGGACGGGGTGGTGCACCTCGTACCGCTCGACGGCGTCGACGACGGCCTGATGCTCGGCCTCATGCACGAACTTGGGCGAGTGGACTCCGATGATCACCACGGTGTCGCGGTGCTTCTCCTCGAGCTCGCGCAGCTCGTCCAGAACATGTAGGCAGTTAATGCAGCAAAACGTCCAAAAATCGAGAATAACAATCCGTCCTCGCAGCTCAGCGAGGGTGTACTGCTTGCCGCCCGTATTGAGCCAGCCGCCCTTGCCGACCAGCTCAGGGGCCCGAACGCGTGCACGTGTAGACATACATCCATCCAACAGCACGGGGCCGGGTACGCATTCCGGTCATGAGATACCTCGTACGCGACAAGATCTTCGCCATCGGCGACGACTACTGGATCGAGGACGAGGGCGGCCGGCCCGCCTTCCTCGTCGACGGCAAGGCGCTCCGGCTGCGCGACACCCTGGAGCTGAAGGATCCGAACGGGCAGGTGCTGGTCACCCTGCGGGAGAAGATGTTCAGCGTGCGCGACGCCATGACGGTCGAACGCGACGCCCGGCCGCTGGCCACCATCCGCAGGAAGCGGCTGTCCCTGCTGCGCAATCACTTCCGGGTGACGCTCGTCGAGGGCACCGAACTGGACGTGAGCGGACGGATCCTCGACCGCGAGTTCACCGTCGAGTACGACGGCGAGCTGCTGGCGCACATCTCCCGCAAGTGGTTCCGGGTGCGGGACACGTACGCCGTGAACGTGGTGCGCGAGGACGCGGACGCGGCGCTGCTGATCGCGGTCGCGGTGTGCGTCATCCGGATGTCCGAGAAAGAGGCCGGCCGGGACTGAGCACTGTCCGGCCGGGGAGGTGTCGGAGGCGGACGGCCGGGTAAGCGCCGTCGCGTACGGAGGGGGCCTGCTCTACACGCAGACGATGGACGGGATCACCGCGTGGAATCACGCCGACGGAGCCCGAAGGTGGACCACCACGCTGAACGCTGTCTGGTGCCGTTACCCGCCCACCTGACACGAGGGCACCCTCTACACCCAGGTCGACAGCGAGACGGCCGTCGCCGTGCGTGCCACCGACGGCACGGCCTGTGGCGGACCACCCTGGGCAACCAGGGTTTCACCCCGCTGCCGGTGAACAGCCGCGGCGTATGGGTGGGCGCTCCTTCCCGGCCGACGCGAGGGGAGGGAGCGAGGCGGCTCCCGGCGGCTGGGTCAGCAGCGCGGCTGCGGCAGACCCAGCCGCCGGTCCTTCAGGGCCGGGAACTGCTCCCGTGTCGTGGCCACCTTCGTGGGGTCGAGGTCCACGGTGAGCACCTCCTCGCCGGCGCCCGCCTCGGCGAGCACCGTGCCCCACGGGTCGACGGCGATGCTGTGTCCGGCCTGCTCGACGCCGGCGTGCGTGCCCGCGGTGCCGCAGGCCAGGACGTATGCCTGGTTCTCGACGGCCCTGGCCCGGGCCAGCAGCGTCCAGTGGTCGCGGCGCCGGGCGGGCCACCCGGCCGGGATGACGAGGGTCTGCGCGCCGGCGTCGACGAGGCCGCGGAAGAGCTCCGGGAAGCGGAGGTCGTAGCAGGTGGCGAGGCCGAGCGTGGTGTCCGGGAGCCGGACGGTGACGAGTTCGGCGCCGGCGCCCATCATGACGGCCTCGCCCTTGTCGAAGCCGAAGCGGTGGATCTTCCGGTAGCTGCGGACGAGCTCGCCGTCGGGGGAGAAGACCAGGGAGGTGTTGTAGAGCGGCCCGTCAGGGTCCCGCTCGACGATCGAGCCAGCGTGCAGCCAGACGCCCGCGTCGCTCGCGGCCTTGGACATCGCCTCGTGGGTGGGACCGTCGAGGTGCTCGGCCTCCTGGGCGAACAGCTCGTACGCGAAAGCGCCGACGGGCCAGAGTTCCGGGAGCACCACCAGATCGGCACCGCGCTGTTCCCGTACCAGGGCAGCGACCCGCTGCCGACGAGCATTGACGGTTTCGTCCGGGTTTGCAGCGATCTGGATGAGGGAGGCGCGCACACTACCACCGTCCTGGCATTCGAGCCTTCAACACGGGCCTACGATCGTCACACGAAAGCACTGCCGGGGTGCCACAGGGCAGCGTAACTTAGCTGCCGAGCCTCCCACGCAGCCCTGTCCAGACCGCGCCACTGAACCGCCCGAGGGGTCCCGTGACCGTCCATTCCAGCCTCCAGACCTACGCCGACGCCTGGACCCACTCCATCGAAGCGATATCCGAACTCGTCCAGCCACTCGTCGAAGGAGAGTGGAACAGGGCCACTCCGTGCCCCGGCTGGTCCGTACGAGACATCGTCTCGCATGTCATCGGCATCGAGTGCGAACAGCTCGGCGACCCGCGACCCATTCACACCCTCCCGCGCGATCTGTACCACGTGGTCGACGAGTTCACCAGGTACATGGAGGTGCAGGTCGACGTACGGCGCCACCACACCGCGCCCGAGATGACGGCGGAGCTGGAGTACACGATCATCCGCCGCGCGCGGCAGCTGCGGAACGAGAAGCGCGATCCCTCGGCGCTCGTCCGCGGACCGCTGGGCTCCGAGGTGACGCTGGAGCACGCGCTGCGGCAGCGGGCATTCGACGTCTGGGTGCACGAGCAGGACCTGCGCACCGCGCTCGGCACGCCAGGGAACCTGGACTCCCCCGGCGCGCACGTCACACGCGACTTCCTGCTGGAGGGGCTTCCGAAGGTGGTCGCCAAGCGGGCCGGTGCGCCGGCCAATTCGGCTGTGGTGCTCGACGTGCACGGCCCGGTGGAGTTCATGCGTACGGTCCGGGTCAACGCGGAGGGGCGCGGCACGATCGACGGGACGCCGTCACTCGGCCCGGCGGCGACGCTGGCCATGGACTGGGAAACGTACGTACGGCTGGCCTGCGGCCGGGTGAGGCTGCACACGGTGGCGGACCGCATCAAGGTGGAGGGCGACCAGGCGCTGGCCGACGCGATCCTCCGCGAGTTCGCCATCACCCTCTGACGCCCTGAAGTCCGGGGGTCAGGCGGGCACGTGCACCGTCTCGACGCGGCTGGCGACCAGGTGGTCGCGTTCGCGGCGGGCGGTGCGGTTGCGCAGGCGCAGGATCTGGCTGATGCCCAGCGCCTGAAGGACGAACACCGAGGCGAACGCGATGCGGTAGTCGCCGCCGGTGGCGTCCAGCAGGACGCCCACCGCGAGCAACGTCGTCATCGAGGCCACGAAACCACCCATGTTGACGATGCCGGAGGCGGTGCCCTGACGCTCCGGCGGATTCGCCGGACGGGCGAAGTCGAAGCCGATCATCGAGGCCGGCCCGCACGCGCCGAGCACCGTGCACAAGGTGATCAGCAGCCACATCGGCGCCGGACCGCCGGGGTAGGCCAGCGTGGTCGCCCACAGCAGCGCGGTCGCCGCCACCGTGCCGAGGACGAGCGGGGTGCGGGCGGCGTGGTGGCGGGCGATGAGCTGCCCGTACACCAGGCCCAGCGCCATGTTGCAGAGCACGACCAGGGTGAGCAGCTCGCCGGCGGTGGCCCGGGACAGGCCCTGCGCCTCGACCAGGAACGGCATGCCCCACAGCAGCAGGAAGACCATCGCCGGGAACTGCGTCGTGAAGTGAACCCACAAGCCGAGCCGGGTACCGGGCTCGCGCCAGGACTCGGCGATCTGGCGGCGGACGAAGCTCCGGCCGGCGCGCTGCGCGGGCGCCGGCTCGTGCCCTTCCGGGTGGTCCTTGAGGAAGAGCAGCAGCAGGACGAGAACGACGAGGCCCGCCACCGCGCTGCCCGCGAAGGTCGCGGTCCATCCGAGGCCGTGCAGGGCGCGGGCGATGAAGATCGTGGAGACGAGGTTGCCCGCCATCCCGAAGAGCGCGGCGACCTGCCCGATGAGCGGTCCGCGCCGGGCGGGGAACCAGCGCGAGCCGAGCCGCAGCACACTTATGAAGGTCATCGCGTCCCCGCAGCCCAGCAGGGCCCGGGAGGCGAGCGCAGTGCCGTACGAAGGGGAGAGCGCGAAGCCGAGCTGGCCGACGGTGAAGAGCACCACCCCGAGGGTGAGGACCTTCTTGGTACCGAGCCGGTCGACCATCAGGCCGACGGGTATCTGCATGCCCGCGTAGACGAGGAGCTGCAGGATGGAGAAAGTGGACAGCGCGGAGGCGTTCACGTCGAAGCGGTCGGCCGCGTCGAGGCCCGCCACGCCCAGGCTGGTACGGAAGATGACGGCGACGAAGTAGACGGCGACGCCGATCCCCCAGACAGCCGCCGCGCGCCGGCCGCCGGGTGGGTCTCCGGGGAGTGCGACCGCGGCGGTGGTCATCGGACCTCGCCCCGGGCCAGGTTGCTGAACCAGCCGACGTGGCGGTGCACGAGGCCGGCCGCCGCGTCCGCGTCGCCCGCGCGCAGCGCTTCGAGGATCTCGCCGTGTTCGACGATGTTCTTGGCGATCCGGTCGGGGTGGGAGTGCATCACGGCGACACCCATCCGCAACTGCCGGTCGCGCAGCTGGTCGTAGAGGCGGGAGAGGATCTCGTTGCCTCCGCTGCGGACGATTTCGGCGTGGAAACAGCGGTCGGTGACCGCGACGGCGGCCAGGTCGCCGGCGTCGGCCTGCCGCTTCTGCTGTTCCAGCAGCTCTTCGAGCCGGGCAAGCAGGTGCGGCGGCGCCGGTACGGCCTTGCGGGCGGCGTGCTCCTCGACCAGCAGGCGGGTCTCCACGACATCGGCGATCTCCTGCGCGGAGACGGCCAGGACGAGCGCGCCCTTCTTCGGATAGAGCTTGATCAGCCCTTCCACCTCGAGCTTGAGCAGCGCCTCGCGCACGGGCGTGCGGGACACCCCGACGGCTTCGGCGAGTTCGCCCTCGGTGAGGAGGGTGCCGCCCCCGTACCGGCGGTCCAGGACGGCCTGCTTGATGTGGGTGTAGACGCGGTCGGCGGCGGGGGCGGCGGCTGGCATGCGCACAGCATAGATACAACAGAGGTGCATCAGAAGGCCGCGTCCAGCATTCAGGACAAGTCCCCACGGACGGGTTGTCGCGAACGAGCCTTCGCTGTCCGTACATCCATCGGACACGTTCAGGAGTCTCGTACAGGGACCCCCTTACATCCGGTCCCTCTTCAACGCATTCGCGAACTCGGAGCGTTCCCTTTGATACTCAGCCACTCGGGCGTGCGCAGAGCCGCCACGGTTGTTCTCACCGGCGGCCTGCTGCTGACGGCCTCGCCCCTGGTGACGTCCGCCCACGCGGCCCCGATCCCGTCCATCACCGCCAAGGGCGGGTTCCTGCTCAACCAGACGACGGGCGCCGCGGTCTACGGCAAGGCCAATGACACAAGACGCCAGATGGCGAGCACGACGAAGATCATGACGGCGGCCGTCGTGGTCAGCACGCCGGGTGTCGACCTCAACCGCAAGGTGACCGTCAAGCAGGCGTACCGCGACTACGTGGCGCGCAACGGGGCCAGCACCGCCGATCTGCGCACCGGCGACAAGGTCACCGTCCGCCAGCTGCTGTACGGAACGATGCTGCCGTCCGGCTGCGACGCCGCGTACGCCCTGGCCGACTCCTTCGGCACGGGCACCACCACCGCCGCACGCACCAAGTCGTTCATCGCGAAGATGAACAAGAAGGCCACCGACCTCGGCCTGAAGAACACCAAGTTCGACTCGTTCGACGGCATCTCACAGGCCGGCGGCAACTACACGACCCCGCGCGACCTGGCGAAGATCGCCCGCTTCGCCATGGGCAACGCCAACTTCCGCGCGGTCGTCAAGGCGCCGAAGTACGTGACTTCCGCCCCGACGAGCTCGGGCGGCACCCGCACGTACACCTGGTACAACACCAACAAGCTGCTGGGTTCCTACAGCGGCGCCATCGGCATCAAGACCGGCACCGGCACCGCCGCGGGCCCCTGCCTCGTGTTCGCCGCCACCCGCGGCAGCAAGACCTTCGTCGGCGTCGTCCTGGCCAGCAGCAACGCCACCGTCCGCTACCAGGACGCGGGCAAGCTGCTGGACTTCGGCTTCGGCTCCAGCACCGCGGCGAGCATGAAGCTGCGTTCGCTGCCGCAGAACGCGCAGCGCGACTGATCCGGTCCCGGAGGTACGGGCGCTCGGCCCGTACCCCCGGACTGGTCCGTCAGGCCCAGGTAATGAGCCGCTTGGGGTCCTCCAGAACCGCCGCGATGTCGGCGAGGACCTTGGAACCCAGTTCGCCGTCGACCAGCCGATGGTCGAAGGACAGCGCCAGCGTGGTCACCTGACGCGGTTTCACCTTGCCCTTGTGGACCCACGGCTGGAGCTTGATCGCGCCGACCGCGAGGATGGCGGACTCGCCCGGGTTCAGGATCGGCGTACCGGTGTCCACGCCGAACACACCGACGTTGGTGATGGTCACCGTGCCGCCCTGCATGGCCGCCGGGGACGTCTTGCCCTCCCGCGCCGTGGACACCAGCTCGCCGAGGGACTCGGCCAGTTGCGGCAGGGTCTTGGCGTGCGCGTCCTTGATGTTCGGCACGAGCAGCCCGCGCGGCGTGGCCGCCGCGATCCCCAGGTTCACGTAGTGCTTGACCACGATCTCCTGGTTCGCCTCGTCCCAAGCCGCGTTGACGTCCGGATTCCGCTTGATCGCGACCAGCAGTGCCTTGGCTACCAGCAGCAGCGGATTGACCCGCAGCCCCACCATGTCGTACCGCTCGGGGGCCTGCTTGAGTTCCTGGACCAGCTTCATCGTCCGCGTCACGTCGACGGTGATGAACTCCGTGACATGCGGCGCGGTGAACGCGCTGCCGACCATCGCCTGCGCGGTGGCCTTCCGCACTCCCTTGACCGGGATACGGGTCTCCCGGGAGTCCGGCGCGGCCGCGACGGAGGGCTGGGACACGGGCGCCACGGCGACCGGCTCCGCCACCGGGGCGGCCTGCTGCGCGGCGGCTGCCGCCGCGGCGTGCACGTCCTCGCGGGTCACGACTCCGTCGGCCCCGGTGGGCACCACGGCGGCGAGGTCGATCCCGAGGTCCTTGGCGAGCTTGCGTACCGGCGGCTTCGCCAGCGGGCGCCCCGTCGAGGCGGGGGTGCCGGCCAGTGCCGGCCTGCCGCCGTGTCCGTTCAGCTCCGTCTGCAGCGCGGCAGCAGCCGCCTGCGCCGGAGCCGCCGGTGCGGCCTGGGCCGTGTCGCCGGCGGGCTTGCGCGGGCGGCGCTTGGTCGAGGCGGTGGAGACGCCGTATCCGACCAGGACCGGCTGCCGGGCCTCCGGCTGCGCCGCCTCGGCCGCCGGGGCCGGCGCGGCGGCGGATGGCTGCTCCGGCGCCGCGTCCCCGGCGGAGGGGTCGGTGTCCACCGAGATGATCACCTGGCCGACATCCACCGTCGTGCCCTCGTCGAAGCGCAGCTCGTGCACCACACCGTCGTACGGGATGGGCAGCTCGACCGCGGCCTTCGCCGTCTCGACCTCGCAGACGACCTGGCCGTCGGTGACGGTGTCACCGGGCTGGACGTACCACTTGAGGATCTCCGCCTCGGTGAGTCCCTCGCCCACGTCGGGCATCTTGAACTCGCGGAAGCGGGTTGCGCTCTCAGTCATTGTCGTCAAGACCCTCTCCTCAGTACGCCAGCGAGCGGTCGACGGCGTCGAGCACCCGGTCCAGGCCGGGCAGGTACTCGTCCTCCAGCCGGGCCGGCGGGTACGGGGCGTGGTAGCCGCCGACCCGGAGCACCGGGGCCTCGAGGTGGTAGAAGCACCGCTCGGTGATGCGGGCGGCGATCTCGGCGCCCACACCCAGGAACACCGGAGCCTCGTGCACCACGACCAGCCTGCGGGTCTTCTCGACCGAGGACTGAAGGGTGTCGAAGTCGACGGGCGACATCGAGCGCAGGTCGACGACCTCGATCGACTTGCCCTCCTCGGCGGCGGCCGCGGCCGCCTCCAAGCAGACCTTCACCATCGGTCCGTACGCGGCAAGGGTGAGGTCCGAGCCGGCCTGCGCCACGCGGGCCTTGTGGAGCGGGCCGGGGATCGCCTCGACGTCCACCTCGCCCTTGTCCCAGTACCGCCGCTTGGGCTCGAAGAAGATGACCGGGTCGTCGCCGGCGATGGCCTGCTGCATCATCCAGTAGCCGTCGGCCGCGTTGGACGGTGAGACGACCTTGAGACCGGCGACGTGGGCGAACAGCGCCTCGGGGGACTCCGAGTGGTGCTCGACCGCGCCGATGCCGCCCGCGTAAGGGATGCGGATGACGACCGGAAGTTTGATCTTGCCGAGCGCACGGGCGTGCATCTTCGCGAGCTGCGTGACGATCTGGTCGTACGCGGGGAAGACGAAACCGTCGAACTGGATCTCGACGACGGGGCGGTAGCCGCGCAGCGCGAGACCGATCGCCGTGCCGACGATGCCGGACTCGGCGAGCGGCGTGTCGATGACGCGCTCCTCGCCGAAGTCCTTCTGCAGACCGTCGGTGATCCGGAAGACGCCGCCGAGCTTGCCGACGTCCTCACCCATGATGAGGACCTTGGGATCGTCTTCGAGGGCCTTGCGCAGCGACTCGTTCAGAGCCTTCGCGAGAGACATCTTTTCGATGGCCATGGCTTTAGTTGCCCTCCTCGGCGAACGACGCCTGGTAGGCGGCGAACTGCGCGCGCTCCTCGTCGACGAGCGCGTGCCCGTCCGCGTAGACGTTCTCGAAGATCGCCATGGTGTCCGGGTTGGGCATGGCGCGTACGGCCTCGCGCACCCGCTTGCCCAGTGCCTCGCTCTCCGCCTCCAGCCCCGCGAAGTACGCCTCGTCGGCGATCCCCTCGGCGGACAGGTAGGTCTTCAGGCGCAGGATCGGGTCCTTCGCCTCCCACGCCTCGCGCTCCTCGTCGGCCCGGTACTTCGTGGGGTCGTCGGAGGTGGTGTGCGCGCCCATGCGGTACGTGAAGGCCTCGACCAGGGTCGGGCCCTCGCCGGCCCGGGCCCGCTCCAGCGCGGAACGGGTCACGGCCAGACACGCCAGGACGTCGTTGCCGTCGACCCGGACGCCCGGGAAGCCGTAGCCCTGCGCGCGCTGGTAGAGCGGCACACGGGTCTGGCGCTCGGTGGGCTCGGAGATCGCCCACTGGTTGTTCTGGCAGAAGAAGACGACCGGGGCGTTGTAGACCGCGGAGAAGGTGAACGATTCGGCGACGTCACCCTGGCTGGAGGCGCCGTCCCCGAAGTAGGCGATCACGGCGGAGTCCGCGCCGTCCTTCGCGACACCCATGGCGTACCCGGTCGCGTGCAGCGTCTGCGAGCCGATGACGATGGTGTAGAGGTGGAAGTTGTTGGTGGTGGGGTCCCAGCCGCCGTGGTTCACGCCGCGGAACATGCCCAGCAGATTGGTCGGGTCGACCCCGCGGCACCAGGCGACGCCGTGCTCACGGTAGGTCGGGAAGACGTAGTCGTCGTCGCGCAGTGCGCGCCCGGAGCCGATCTGGGCAGCCTCCTGGCCGAGCAGCGAGGCCCACAGGCCGAGCTCGCCCTGCCGCTGCAGCGCGGTGGCCTCGGCGTCGAAGCGGCGCGTCAGGACCATGTCCCGGTAAAGCCCGCGCAGCTCGTCCGCGGTGAGGTCGATGTCGTACTCCGGGTGCTCGACCCGGACGCCCTCGGGCGTCAGCAGCTGTACGAGCTGGGGCTCGGCACTCTGCGGCAACGGCGCCTTCTTGGCGCTCGCGCTCGCGGCGCGCTTGGTGCCGGCGCTGCGTCGCGGCTTGCGCGCGGCAGTGCTCTCCACGGTCACGTGTGCTCCTCCGTCGGTCCGGCCCCCGGGGTCTGCCGGGAAACCAGTGCGGCTCGCCTGTATCCGTACCCGCGCACGGGGTGGGTGCGACTCGGCCGGGAACAGGCGTGACAGGTGCCCCGGCGAGCCCTGCGCAATGCACGTTACCCAGTGCTTCGCATAACTGCGAAACCCCACTTGACCTGCGATTTTGCTTGGATTTCCAAGTAAATCGAGAAAGTCGGGAACAACCACTGGTCACAGCCTTGCAGGCGGCCGGAACAACGGCACGTTATCCCGGCCAACTCCCCCAGGGAAGGGGTGAGCGTGTTTGAGTCATTCCGTGGCGGAAGATCGAAAAATCACTGTATTTCTACTCGCCGACCATGAAGGTGTCCGCCGCGACACCCGTGAGCCGGTGTACGCATAAGGAGCCATCGGAGCCGATGCCGACCGATTTGTTCCACAGCGCGACCATCCCGGCACCCGGGGTGACGGAGGTGGGGACCAGTTCACCGCCGTGGAATCACGCCGGATGCACCTACCGGCGCGCGTCCGGGGCCTGCGCGGCCGAACTCCCGGCGGCGGTGCACCGGGTGCGGTGGGAGCGCCTCACCGAGGCCGGGTGAGCTCAGCCGGCCGTGGTACCCGCGTTGGCCGCCCCGCCCGGGTCGGTACCCGCGTCGGTACCGGCGGCGGTTCCGGTGGTGGTGCCCTCCGTGGTCCCCTCGGTCGTACCCTCCGTGGTGCCCTCGTCCGTACCGCCGTCGGTCCCGGCGTCCGTCCCGCCGTCGGTCGTCGAACCGCCCTCCGACGTACCGGTGCTGGGGGACTCGGAGTCGGACTCGCTGGGAGACGGGTCCGTGCTCGGCTCGCTCTTCGTCGGGGTCGGCTCGGGGGTGAAGTCCTGGTGACCACCCGTCGAGTTGTCCGGCTGCTCCTCCTCGTCGTCGGAGGACTGGGATTCACTCGGGGTGTTCTGCTTCGAAGTGGACGGGGTCTCGGAGATCGTCGTGCCGGGCTTGTTCCCCTCCCCCGCGGTCTGCCCCCGGTCCAGCGCGTACACGATGCCGCCGGCGATCGCGAACACGGCGAGGGCGGCGAACAGCCACATCTTCCAGCGGCCGCCCTGGCCGTTGCCGTCGCGGTATCCCCCGTCGAATCCGCCGTCGTCGCCGCCCGGCGGCCGCAGCATCGGCCCGCCGAACTGCGAGGTCATGCCGTGGTCGGGGTGCGGCAGGGCGCCGGCGCCGGCCAGGCCCATGACAGGGGTGCCGCCGGTGTGGATCTCGACGGGGCCCGTGTTCCACGTGCCGGTGTGGCTGCCCTGCTCCTGGAGCATCTGCAGGCCGTACTGGACCAGCCCGCGCATCTCCTCGGCGCTCTGGAACCGGTCGTCCGGATCCTTGGCGAGGGAGCGCATGACGAGACCGTCGAGCTCCGGCGGTACCCCGTCGGACATCTCGGACGGCGGGACGGGCGCGTCCTGAACGTGCTGGTAGACGACCGAGAGCGGTGTCTCGCCGATGAACGGGGGCCGCAGCGCGAGGAGTTCGTACAGCAGGCAGCCGGTCGCGTACAGGTCGCTGCGGTGGTCGACGGCCTTGCCCAGCGCCTGCTCGGGCGAGAGGTACTGCGGGGTGCCCATGACCATGCCGGTCTGAGTCATCGTCGACTGCGCGCCGTGCAGGGCGCGCGCGATGCCGAAGTCCATCACCTTGACCGCGCCGCCGTCCGTGATGATGACGTTCGCGGGCTTGATGTCGCGGTGCACGATGCCGTGCTGATGGCTGTACGCGAGAGCTTCGAGCACACCGGAGACGATGATCAGCGCCTGCTCGGGACCCGGCGCCTCGGCGCTCGTCAACAGGTCCCGGATCGTGCGGCCCTCGACGAGTTCCATGACGATATAAGGAACGGTGCTGATACCGACCTTGTCCTCGCCGGAGTCGTACACAGCCACCACCGCATGGTGGTTGAGGCCGGCGACCGACTGAGCCTCGCGCGTGAAGCGGGCCTTGGAGACCGGGTCCTCGGCCAGATCGGCGCGCAGCAGCTTCACGGCCACGGTGCGCCCCAGACGAACGTCCTCGGCGGCGAAGACCTCCGCCATACCGCCGCGGCCGAGCCGGTGGGTCAGCCGGTAACGGCCGTCGCCGACCAGTCCGCCCGCGCCCCACTGCTCAGGAGCATCAGCCATCCCGGCGCCGTTTGCCTCGGGTTCGGGTGCCATCGGTCCTCGCCGTCGTTTCTGTCCGCGTCTGCGCGTACGCGGTGGTCGGTACAGTGCTCCAGTAGTGCACGCTACAGGCTTCCCGCGGCGGTCCGGTCCGCGACGGACGGGCCATCCAATCCGCTTACGGGTACCCGTGCAAATCCCGCGCAGTCCCTGTAACGCTTCCGAGACGCTTGATGCGCGTACGGTCACGGAACGGGCACCCGGCTTGACGTGTCGGTGCCACCGGGCAGACTTGGCGCGTAAATACGGATCATCGCGGGGCGCTCGTGTGCACGGGGCTTCACGCCGAGGGGGAACCACAGTCATGAGCCAGGACGGCGCACAGGGCCGCTACGCGGGTGGTTCGGTTGCGGGCGGCCGGTACCAGCTTCGCGACCTGCTCGGCGAGGGCGGCATGGCCTCGGTGTACCTCGCCTACGACTCGGCGCTCGACCGCCAGGTGGCCATCAAGACGCTGCACACCGAACTCGGCCGCGAGCAGTCGTTCCGCGAGCGGTTCCGCCGCGAGGCACAGGCTGTCGCCAAGCTCTCGCACACGAACATCGTCTCGGTGTTCGACACCGGCGAGGACGAGTTGGACGGCTCGCTGATGCCGTACATCGTCATGGAGTACGTCGAGGGGCAGCCTCTCGGCTCGGTACTGCAGACGGACATTCAGCAGTACGGCGCGATGCCCGCCGACAAGGCCCTGAAGGTGACGGCCGACGTGCTGGCCGCCCTGGAGACCAGCCACGAAATGGGCTTGGTCCACCGGGACATCAAGCCGGGCAACGTGATGATGACCAAGCGCGGCGTGGTCAAGGTCATGGACTTCGGCATCGCGCGCGCCATGCAGTCCGGTGTCACCTCCATGACGCAGACCGGCATGGTCGTCGGCACCCCGCAGTACCTCTCGCCCGAGCAGGCGCTGGGACGCGGCGTGGACGCCCGTTCCGACCTGTACTCGGTCGGCATCATGCTCTTCCAGCTGCTCACCGGACGGCTGCCGTTCGACGCGGACTCGCCGCTCGCCATCGCGTACGCGCATGTGCAGGAGGAGCCGGTCGCACCGTCCACGGTGAACCGGTCGGTCACTCCGGCGATGGACGCGCTGGTCGCGCGGGCGCTCAAGAAGAACCCGAACGAGCGTTTCCCGACCGCCGCCGCGATGCGCGACGAGTGCGCGCGGATCGCGAGCGCGGGTCAGACCGGGACGCCGATGATCGTGGCCGGCGGCCCGAGCCAGAGCGGTGCGGGCGTGGGCTCGGCGGTCTTCCCGCCGGTGGACACGAGCGCGCAGGCGCCGCCGCACGGCGTCCAGACCCCGTACCAGCCGGGTCCGTACACGCCTGGTCCGTCGGTGCCGTCGGCGGGTTACGGCTACCCACAGCAGCACCAGCCCCAGCAGGGTTACGCGACGCCCGCGCCGGCGCAGTACGCGACGCACGGCGCCTCGACCCCGCCGCCGTACACGATCTCCCCGGTGGCACAGGGAGGTCCGGGCGGCAACGGCGGTGGCGGCGGCAAGCGGCACATGCCGGTCATCGTGGGTGCGATCGCGGTCGCGCTGCTGGCGATCGGTGGCCTCATCACGGCGATCGCCCTGAACAAGGAGGACCCGGGGGGCAAGACCGGCAGCCCGGGGACCAACACGACGGAGACCGAGTCGGAGAAGCCGGGGTACAAGGGCCCGGACCACACGAAGACGATCGAGACCGACAAGTGCACGGACGCCCAAGAGGCGTACGACGACCCCGACAAGGTGCAGGCGCCCGACTTCCGGCTGAAGCACATCGCCTCGGTAAAGGAGTGCATCCAGGCCGCGGGCTGGCAGATCAAGCTGGAGAGGCCCAAGGACGAGGCGGTCTACGGCGAGGGTGCGGTGATGGAGCAGTTCCCCGCTCCCGGCACCGAGATGGACCCCAAGGACGCCGAGTTCACCCTCGACGTCTCCACGGGCAACCCGGAGTAGTCAACTCCCCTCTGTCGCCCGTTCGGCCCCTTCGCCGGCCCGTTCGTCGGGCCTTTGGCGGGCCCTTCGCCAGCCCCTCGCCGGCCCCTTGGGCGATGCCCTTCGTCGGATCCGCCGTCCGGGATGCCGGAATTGCCCTCTCGTGTGACGCTGAGTCCGATAGCTCGGCGGCTCGGTACGGGAGGGGCGCACCCCGTGACTCCAAAGTTCCGCTCGCGGTGCGTGGCCTCAGTGCTGATGGCGGGGATGCTCATGCCGATGCCCGTCGCGTACGCCGTAGATCCCGAACCCGGCACCGGGCGGCTCGCCGACACCTGGTCGGGCGAACTCGCGGGAAGCAGGGCGGGCGAAGGCCGGCTCCGGCCGGGGCGGGTGCCCGTTGCGCCGCCACCCCTCAGTCTGCTGGAGCCTGCCGAGGAAACGGTGCCCGAGGCGTCACCCGCCGCGCCGGAGCCCACACCGACGAGCCCCCCGACCCAGTCGGCCCTGCCCCCCAGCCCCGCCAGAAGTTCGCCCTTCGTTTCGGCGATCGGCTCGGGGCAGTCGGTGACCGAACCACCCGGTACCGGGATCCATGTGTTGGCTCTCGGGATCGGCCTTGCGCTGGTCGGACTCGGTCTGGCGTTCCTGGGAGTGCGACTGCGCCGCGACTGACCCGCCCCTCGCACCGGCCCTCGCCCGGCCGTTGCCTGGGCTGGTCCCCCTTGGGATGTACATCCCAAGACGGTTGCCACCATCGGCATACCCGGTATACATACTGCGTATGTCGATTCGCCATGGGCTACTGGCCCTCCTCGAGCGCGGGCCCCGCTACGGCTCCCAGCTCCGTACCGAGTTCGAATCGCGCACCGGTGCGACCTGGCCACTGAACGTCGGCCAGGTCTACACGACGCTCGGCCGCCTGGAGCGAGACGGCATGGTCGTCCCCAGCGGTGAGGACGACGCGGGACATGCCCTCTACGCGATCACCGATGCGGGACGTGAGGAGCTGCACAGCTGGTACGAACGTCCGGTCGACCGGACGAGCCCGCCCCGTGACGAGCTGTCCATCAAGCTCGCGATGGCGGTCGGGGCACCGGGGGTCGACATCCGCGCCGTCATCCAGGCCCAGCGCCACGCGACGGTCAAGGCCATGCAGGACTACACCCGGCTCAAGGCGCGGGCGCTCGCGGCGATCGAGAGCGGCGGGGCGCGGGAGCGGGACGACGTGGCCTGGCTCCTCGTACTGGAGCAGCTGATCTTTCAGACCGAGGCCGAGGCCCGCTGGCTCGATCACTCCGAGTCCCGGCTTGTCCGGCTCTCCGTCCTTGCCGAGCGGGGAGCCGAGGATCCGGGCACCGCGCCGGCCCCTCCGGCCGACCAGCCGACCGCTCCGGCGGCCGCACCGGAGACCACGAACCGGGCCGCACGGCGCTGACGCGCGGCGCGGCCGACCATCCACCACGTACAGGCACCCGTATTGCCCGTACGCATCCAGGGGGGAACCCTCCATGCCCGACCAGTCCCACCAGCCCGTGCTGCAACTCCAGCAACTGACCCGGGTCCACGGCAGTGGCGCCACCGAGGTACACGCCCTGCGCGGCGTCGACCTTTCAGTCTTCCCCGGTGAACTCGTGGCCGTCATGGGCCCCTCGGGGTCCGGCAAGTCCACCCTTCTCACCATCGCGGGCGGTCTCGACATCCCCACCAGCGGACGGGTGGTCGTCGAGGGGACGGACATCACCACCGCGAGCCGCAAGGAACTGGCCACGCTGCGCCGACGTAGCATCGGCTACGTCTTCCAGGACTACAACCTCATACCGGCGCTGACCGCCGCCGAGAACGTCGCCCTGCCGCGTGAACTCGACGGGATCTCCGCCCGCAAGGCCCGGGTCAGCGCTGTGGCGGCACTGGAGGAGATGGGGCTCGGTGACCTTGCCGACCGCTTCCCCGACGAGATGTCAGGTGGCCAGCAGCAGCGCGTCGCCATCGCCCGCGCCCTGGTCGGGGACCGCCGGCTGGTCCTCGCCGACGAGCCGACCGGCGCTCTGGACTCCGAGACCGGCGAGTCCGTGCTCGCCCTGCTGCGGGCCCGCTGCGACGCGGGCGCGGCCGGCATCCTCGTCACGCACGAGCCGCGCTTTGCGGCCTGGGCTGACCGGGTGGTCTTCCTTCGTGACGGCGCCGTCGTCGACGAGACACTGCGCAGCCGGCCGGACTCGCTGCTCTCGGGGCAGGCGGCCGGTCAGTGAAGAACTGGTACCACTCATGGGTGGCCGCGGTGCGGATCGCCCGCCGCGACGCCTGGCGCTCCAAGGGGCGCAGCTCGCTCGTCCTCGCCATGATCGCCCTGCCGATCCTCGGGGTGAGCGCGGCCGATCTGACGCTGCGCAGTGCCGAACTGTCCACCGAGCAGAAGCTGGAGCGCTCCCTCGGCGCGGCCGATGCCCGGATGTCCGGGACGGGTATGGGCGGTGTGCCCATATACCAGGACCCTGAAGGCCTCGGCACCATGCCGGTCGGGAGTTTTGAGGACAAGCCGTGGCCCGAGGGCCCCACGGACATCAAGGCGGCGATCCCGTCCGGGGCCAAATCGCTCAAGGACACCAACGGCAGCGGCAAGATCCGTACCAAGCACGGACTGCTCAATACGGTCATCCGTGAGCTGGACGGAAACGACCCGATGGCCAGGGGCATCATGGTCCTCGACCGTGGCCGCTTCCCCAAGAAGGCCGGTGAGGTCGCCGCGACCACCCGGTTCCTGGAGTCCAGCGGACTGCATGTGGGTTCCAGGGTCACCGCCCGCGGTCTGGACACCGAGTTCCGCATCGTCGGCGCGTACGAACTCCCCGACGCGCTGGACTCAGAAGAGATCAACGCGCTCCCCGGGACCTTCCTGGCGCCGCTCGACAAGGGCCTGGCGGCAGAGGGCCTGCCCGACTCCGAGTCCAGCAGCTCGTACCTGGTCAACGTCGGTGGCGACGGTTTCACGTGGAACATGGTCATGGAGGCCAACACCAAGGGCGTTCAGGTGATGTCCCGGGCCGTCGCCCTCGACCCCCCCGCCGACTCCGAAGTGCCGCTCTACCAGGAGGAGGGCTCGAACAAGTACGAGGAGAGCACGGCGGCCAAGGCCGCGGCACTCGCGGCGGTCGGCACCGTCGTCGGCCTCGCAATGCTGGAGATCTGCCTTCTCGCCGGGCCCGCCTTCGCGGTCGGTGCGCGCCGCTCCCGACGCCAGCTCGGCCTGGTCGGGGCCAACGGCGGCGACCGCCGCCACATCCGCGCCATCGTCCTCTCCGGCGGCCTGGTCATCGGTGTCGCCGCGGCGGTCGTCGGAACGGTGCTCGGCCTGCTCCTCACCTTCGCGCTGCAGCCGGTGCTCGAGGGGTACATGGGGAAGCGGTTCGGCAGCTTCGACATCCGCCCGTTCGAACTGCTGGGCATCGCGCTCCTCGCCGTCCTGACCGGTGTGCTGGCCGCGATCGTCCCGGCCATCACCGCCTCACGGCAGACCGTCCTGGCCTCGCTAACCGGCCGCCGGGGGGTGCGCCGCTCCAGCCGGGTGCTGCCCGTCATCGGCCTGATCGCGGCGGGTCTGGGTGCGGCCATCACCCTGTACGGGGCGGTGGCGACCGAGAACGTCCTGATCGTCGCGGGCGGCAGCGCCCTCGCCGAGCTGGGCGTGGTCGCGCTCACTCCGGCCCTGGTCGGTCTGTTCGGCCGCACCGGCCGTTGGCTGCCGCTCTCCCCGCGACTGGCCCTGCGTGACGCCGTACGCAACCGGGGCCGCACGGCCCCTGCCGTGGCCGCCGTGCTGGCGGCCGTGGCCGGCACGGTCGCCGTGGCGACGTACGCCGCCAGCCAGGATGCCCAGCAGCGGGCCGAGTACCGGGCACAGCTGCCGCACGGGGCGGTCTCCGTGACCGTCACCGAAGCGGGTGGCCGGGATGTCCAGGCCGTCCGGACCGCGGTGCAGAAGAACCTGCCCGTCGATGTGCGCGCCGACGTGGACCGCGTCGTGGTCGGCAAGCTCGGCTGTGAGCCGTACAGCACCGAGAAGGGCTGCGGCCGCTACGAGATCGTCGTCCCCAAGGCCCAGCAGTGCCCTCTGTGGGGAGTCGAGGACGTAGAGCAGAAGTTCACCGTGGCCGAACGCCGCAAGCTGGCGGAGGACTGGCGCTGCAAGGAGCCCGCCGACTACGCCGAACAGGACGTGGTCGTCGCCGGTCCCGAGCTGCTCCAGGCTCTTGCCATCACGGATCCCGCCTCGGTGCAGGCTTTGAAGAACGGCCGGGCGGTCTCCTTCGACAAGCGCAATGTGGAGACGGGCAAGGTCGGCATCAGACTGATCACCGACCAGGAGAAGGCCGACCGCGCCGTAGAGGAGGGCAAGGACGCCCCGGGCGAGGTCACGTCGTTCGCCGTCCACCAGGCCCCGGAAACGGTTCGTTCGTACGGGGTGAAACTCATCGTGCCGCCGGCCGTGGCCAAGTCGGCGGGCCTCTCCACGGTCGCGTTCGGTGCGTACTTCTCGACCGGCCAGCAGCCGAGCACCGAGCAGAAGCAGAGGCTGGCGGGTGCGCTCGACCAGCTCGCCACCGACGTCAACCTTCACATCGAAGAGGGCTACAGCAGCGACAACAGCATCGTCCTGCTGGCCCTGACGGTTTTCGCCGGACTGGTCACCATCGGCGCCGCGGGTATAGCCACCGGCCTGGCCCAGACCGACGCCGAGCCCGACTTGAAGACCCTCGCCGCGGTCGGCGCGCCTCCGCGCGTGCGCAGGACCCTGAGCGGTTTCCAGTGCGGGGTGGTGGCGGCGATGGGGGTTGTCCTGGGCTCGGCGGCGGGCGTGCTGCCCGCCATCGGGCTGCGGCTCACCGACCGGCGCGAGCAGCTGAAGTGGTACCAGGAGGCTCTGGACAACGGCTGGGGGAGCGGTGGCCCGAAGCCGTACGTCCCGATCGTCATCCCCTGGGAGACCCTGGCGGCCCTGCTGATCGCGGTACCGCTGGGTGCGGCACTCCTCGCGGCACTCGTCACCCGATCGCGTACCGCGGTGGCGCGCCGCGCGGCAGGCTGACACCGGCGGCCCCACGGCACCGGATGCTGTCCATGTGCCCCCGTACAGGGTGGATCACCTCTGTACGGGGGCACACCGAGTGGAGATGCATCTGTGCGAGAGAATGGCGGCATGGATATGCCGAGGAGTGAACGGTCGCAGGAGAGCCCCCCGGTCCTTGTGGTGGGACAGGACGGGACGGCAATCGGCGGCGCCGATGACGAGTCCCGCGAGGTCCCGGTGACGGAGATGGTCGAACAGCCCGCGAAGGTCATGCGCATCGGCAGCATGATCAAACAGCTCCTGGAGGAAGTCCGCGCGGCTCCTCTGGACGAGGCGAGCCGGGTACGGCTCAAAGACATCCACGCCAGCTCGGTCAAGGAGCTCGAGGACGGCCTCGCACCGGAGCTGGTCGAGGAACTGGAGCGGCTCTCGCTCCCGTTCACCGACGAAGCGATCCCCTCGGAAGCCGAACTGCGTATCGCGCAGGCTCAATTGGTCGGCTGGCTCGAAGGTCTCTTCCACGGGATCCAGACGGCGCTGTTCGCACAGCAGATGGCGGCGCGGGCCCAGTTGGAGCAGATGCGCCGTGCGCTGCCGCCGGGCGCGAGCGGACACCCCGACGACACTGACGAGGGCGGCCACGGAGCCATCCGCTCCGGCCCCTACCTGTAGTTCCGCGTTCCCCCGAAGATCTGCAAGGGCCATACTCGGGGGCATGACAGCGTATGACGCGATCATCCTCGCCGGAGGCGCGGCCAGCCGGCTCGGTGGCGCCGACAAGCCGGGCCTCAGCGTGGGCGGGCGGGCGCTGCTCGACCGGGTGCTGAGTGCCTGCTCCGACGCCGGCGTCACGGTCGTCGTCGGCGGCAGGAGGCCCACCGTCCGGCCGGTCGTCTGGACCCGCGAAGAGCCAGCCGGCGGCGGCCCGCTCGCCGCCCTCGACGCGGGAGTACGGCGCACATCGGCCGAGAGCCTGCTTGTCCTCTCGGCCGATCTGCCGTTCCTGGGGGCGCAGACCGTGCGGGAACTGTTCGCCGCACTCGGTCGGAGCGGCCGGGAGGCCGCGCTGCTCGCCGACCCCGGGGGGCGGGAGCAGCCTCTGGTCGCGGCCTACCGCGCGGAACCGCTCCGCCGCGAGCTCGCGCTGCTCGCCTCCGAACACGGCGGACTCACCGGGCTGCCGCTGAGACTCCTCACCACCGAGCTGGACCTCACCCGGGTCGCCTCAGGACCTCTGGACTCCTTCGACTGCGACACCTGGGACGACATCGCAACCGCCCGAGCCCGGATCAGGGAGCATGGGAACGTGCTGGATGAATGGATCACCGCAGTCAAGGACGAACTCGGCATCGAGCTCGACGTCGACACCGCGCTCCTTCTCGACCTCGCCCGCGACGCCGCCCACGGTGTCGCCCGGCCCGCCGCCCCGCTGACCACGTTCCTCGTGGGGTACGCGGCGGCGAAGGCGGAGACGGCCGGCGGCGGTCAAGAGGCGGTGGCCGAGGCCGCGCGCAAGGCCGCGGCCCTCGCCGCGCGTTGGGCCGAGGAAGGATGAGCACCGCGAGCGAGGACCACGAGCGTGAGCTCGACGAGGCGCTGGCGCTGGTCTGCCGGGTCCCGGATCCGGCCGTCGCCTCAGCCTCCGGAGCCACACCCGGGCCGGCCCCCGCACCGGGCCCGCAGCACCGTGCCACCGGCTGGCCCGAGGCCCGCGCCCTGGCGGCGGCCACGGCCCGGGCGGTGCCGGCCCACGCCCGGCCGACACCCCTCGACGACGCGCTGGGCGAAGTGCTCGGCAGCCCGCTGGAGGCCCACACCGACCTGCCGTCCTTCGATACCTCGGCCATGGACGGATGGGCGGTTGCAGGTCCGGGTCCGTGGACCGTCCGGGAGGGCGGCATCCTCGCGGGCGCTGACCGGCCCGCACCGCTCGCGGACGGCGAAGCGGTCAGGATCGCCACGGGCGCCCGTGTACCCCCCGACACCACCGCCGTGATCCGCAGCGAACATGCCCGTACGGAAACCAAGGGCCAGTTGTACGCGGACCGTGAAGTCGTACAGGGGCAGGACATCCGCCCACGCGGCCAGGAGTGCCACAGCGGCGACCGGCTGCTGCCCGCCGGCACGCTGGTCACTCCCGCCGTACTGGGACTGGCCGCAGCCGCCGGCTACGACGAACTTCTCACCGTCCCCCGTCCGCGGGTCGAAATCCTCGTCCTCGGCGACGAGTTGCTGACCGCCGGACGGCCGCACGACGGGCTGATCCGCGACGCGCTCGGCCCCATGGCCGGCCCCTGGCTGCGCGCCCTGGGCGCCGACGTGATCGCCACCCGCCGGCTCGGTGACGACGCCGAAGCGCTGCACAAGGCGGTGACCACTTCCGATGCCGACCTTGTCGTCACCACCGGCGGCACTGCCTCGGGCCCCCGCGACCATGTCCACCCGGCCCTGCGCCGGACCGGTGCGGAGCTGCTCGTCGACGGGGTCGCCGTCCGGCCGGGCCACCCGATGCTGCTGGCCCGGCTCACCCAGGGGAAATTCCTAGTGGGCCTGCCGGGCAATCCCCTTGCCGCGGTGTCCGCGCTGCTGACCCTGGCCGAGCCGCTGCTGCGAGGGCTGGCGGGGCTGGGCCCCCAGCCCTCGTACGCCGCGCCCGTACGCGGCGACGTACACGGCCATCCGTACGACACCCGTCTGGTCCCCGTCGTCCATCGCGCCGACCAGGCCGTGCCGCTGCACTACAACGGGCCCGCCATGCTGCGGGGTGTCGCCACGGCGGACGGACTGGCCGTCGTACCTCCCGGCGGCGCGGTGAGCGGGCAGGAAGTGGACATTCTCGATCTTCCCTGGCTGGGTCTCCCCTGGGCCGCCGGAGGTTTCACGTGAAACTTCCCGGCCACGACGCGATGGCCCGCCACGCGGACGAGAAACTGGTCACCCGGCGTGTGAAGCTCCCCAAGCAAGTCGTCGAGCGCCCGCTCATCCAGGTCGGCAAACGACTCCTGATGGCCCTGGCAGTTCTCGCCCTGACGGTTCTCATCGTCTACATCGATCGCGGCGGCTACCACGACAACGCCGACGACAACGTCGACTTCCTCGACGCCGTCTACTACGCCACCGTCACCCTGTCCACGACGGGCTACGGCGACATCGTCCCGCACAGCGACAGCGCCCGGCTCACCAACGTGCTTCTGGTGACACCGCTGCGCGTGCTGTTTCTGATCATCCTGGTCGGTACCACTCTCGAGGTCCTCACGGAGCGCACCCGGGACGAGTGGCGGCTGAACCGCTGGAGGTCCCACTTGCGTGATCACACCGTCGTCATCGGCTTCGGGACGAAGGGCCGCTCCGCGATCCAGACGCTCTGCGCCACCGGTCTCAAGCAGGAGCAGGTCGTCGTCGTCGACCCCAGCGAGAAGGTCATCGACATGGCCAACGCCGAGGGATACGTCGGGGTGGTCGGCGACGCCACCCGCAGCGACGTACTCCTCCGCGCCGAAGTACAGAAAGCACGTCAGATCGTCATCGCCACCCAGCGCGACGACACCGCGGTCCTGGTCACGCTCACCGCCCGCCAGCTCAATCGCGGAGCGAAGATCGTCGCCGCGGTACGGGAGGAGGAGAACGCTCCGCTGCTGCGCCAGTCGGGCGCCGACGCCGTGATCACCAGCGCCAGCGCGGCCGGCCGGCTGCTCGGTCTGTCGGTGCTCAGCCCCAGCGCCGGCACCGTGATGGAGGATCTCATCCAACAGGGCAGCGGCCTCGACCTCATCGAACGCCCGGTCATAAAGTCCGAGGCGGGCAAGCACGTGCGCGAGACCGACGACCTGGTGGTGAGCGTACTGCGGGGCCATCGCCTGCTCGCGTACGACGATCCGGCGGCCAGTCCGCTGCAGCTCACCGACCGCGTGATCGCCGTCGTGCGGGCGAGGCCCGTCACACCGGCGCACGGCCCGGAGTAGCCTCGCCGCCATGCATGCGATCACGATCCCCGAACCCGGCGGTCCCGAGGCCCTCGTCTGGGCCGAGGTACCCGATCCCGAGCCCGGCGAAGGCGAGGTCCTCGTCGAAGTCGTGGCCAGTGCGGTCAACCGCGCCGACCTGCTGCAACGACAGGGCTTCTACGATCCCCCACCCGGCTCCTCGCCCTACCCGGGGCTCGAATGCTCCGGACGGATCGCGGCGCTCGGTCCCGGCGTCTCGGGGTGGGCAGTCGGTGACGAGGTCTGCGCACTGCTGGCCGGCGGTGGCTACGCCGAGAAGGTCGCCGTCCCGGCAGGGCAGCTGCTGCCCGTCCCGGACGGAGTCGACCTCATCACGGCCGCGGCGCTGCCCGAAGCGACCTGCACCGTCTGGTCGAACGTCTTTATGATCGCCCACCTCCGGCCAGGCGAGACCCTGCTGGTGCACGGCGGCGCGAGCGGCATCGGCACCATGGCCATCCAGCTCGCCAAGGCCGTCGGCGCACGGGTCGCGGTCACCGCGGGCGGACCCGAGAAGCTGGCGCGCTGCGCCGAACTCGGCGCCGACATCCTGATCGACTACCGCGAGCAGGACTTCGTCGAGGAGCTCCGCAAGGCCACCGACGGGGCGGGCGCAGACGTCATCCTCGACATCGTCGGTGCGAAGTACCTGGACCGGAACGTGCGGGCATTGGCCGTCAACGGCCGCCTCGCGGTGATCGGCCTCCAGGGCGGCGTCAAGGGCGAGCTGAACCTCGCCTCACTGCTGGCCAAGCGGGCGGCCATCACCGCCACCTCGCTGCGGGGCCGGCCGGTGGCCGAGAAGGCGTCGATCGTGGCGGCGGTACACGAACACGTCTGGCCCCTGACCGGCGCGGGCCTGGTCCGCCCGGTGGTGCATCGCACATTCCCCCTCCGGGAGGCGGCCGAGGCGCACCGCGCGCTGGAAGAGGGCACGCACGTCGGCAAGATCCTGCTGCTGGCGCGGTGAGACGGACGACCCGTGACGAAGGGAGCCCCGCTGCGTATGCGGCGGGGCTCCCTTCGTCACCGGGCTCCGTCCATCACGGGGCTCCGTCCGTCACAGCGAGCGCAGCAGCACCGCCGGGTGCTCCACACAGTCCGCGACATGGCGCAGGAAACCGCCGGCCGTGCCGCCGTCGCAGACCCGGTGGTCGAACGTCAGCGAGAGCTGGACGACCTGGCGCACGGCCAGCTGGCCGTCGTGGACCCACGGCTTTGCGACGATCCGGCCGACGCCCAGCATGGCCGCTTCGGGGTGGTTGATGATCGGCGTGGAGCCGTCCACCCCGAAGACGCCGTAGTTGTTCAGCGTGAAGGTGCCGCCCGTGAGGTCCCCGGGTGCCAGGGCACCTGCCCGGGCCTTCTCGGTGAGGCGGGCGAACTCGGCGCTGAGCGATTCGGCGCTCCGGTCCTGGGCGTCCCGTACGACGGGCACCACCAGCCCACGCTCGGTCTGGGCGGCGAAGCCGAGATGGACCTCCGGCAGGCGCACAATCTCCCGCGCGTCCACGTCCACTCTGGAGTTGAGCTCGGGGAAACGCGCGAGTGCGGCCGTGCAGATGCGGGCGAGCAGCGCGATGACCGAGATCTTCGGGCCGCCGACCGCGTTCATGGCGGCGCGGGCGGCCATCAGCTCGGTGGCGTCGGCGTCCACCCAGCATGTCGCGTCCGGGATCTCGCGCCGGCTGCGGGAGAGCTTGTCGGCCACCGCACCGCGGACCCCGCGCAGCGGCACGCGCTCGGCCGTGGGCTCGGCAACCGGCTCGTGCACCGGTCGGAGCGCCGCCTCCACATCGGAGCGCAGGATCAGCCCGTCCGGGCCGGAGCCGGTCAACTCCCGCAGATCCAGGCCGTGCTCGCGGGCCAGCCGCCGGACGAGCGGCGAGATGACCGGCACGGGACCGCTTGGCATGGAGGGCTCGAACTGCTCGGGCGCGGCCTGAACGACCGGCGGAGTGTCCTGAAAGGCCTCCGGACGAATCCTCCGGCGCCGGACGGTCGGACCCGTATCGGTGCCATAACCGACCAGCACGTTGCCGGACCCGGACCCGCCGACGGAACCATTCCCGGAAGCTCCGGAGCCATTGCCGGAGGCGTTCCCGGAGCCCGGGCCACCCGCGGCGGAGCCTGTCCCCGACCCCTGCATCGCCGCGGCGGAAGCGGGCTGCGCTTCATCGTGCGAATTCGACACCGCACCCACGGCGACCGTCAGCAACGGTGCGCCGACCGGCAGTTCTGTGCCCTCCTCGCCGAAGCGCGCGGTGACCACGCCGCCGTACGGACAGGGCACCTCCACCGTCGCCTTGGCCGTCTCCACCTCGACGACCGGCTGGTCGACGGCGACGACATCGCCGACAGCCACCAGCCAGCGGACGATCTCGGCCTCGGTCAGTCCCTCACCGAGGTCCGGCAACTTGAATTCCAGGACCTGTGCCATCAGCTCCCCACCTCCCACTGCAACCGCGCCACCGTGTCCAGGATGCGGTCCACACCGGGAAGGTGGTGCCTTTCCAGCATCGGTGGCGGATACGGGATGTCGAATCCGGCGACCCGCAGCACCGGCGCCTCCAGATGGTGGAAGCAGCGCTCGGTGACCCGGGCGGCGATCTCCCCACCGGGCCCGCCGAAGCCGGTGGACTCGTGCACGACGACCGCGCGCCCGGTGCGCCGCACGGACGCGGCCACCGTCTCGTCGTCGAACGGCACCAGCGAGCGCAGGTCGACGACTTCCAGGTCCCATCCCTCGGCCCGGGCCGCTTCCGCGGCCTCCATGCAGACCGGTACGGAGGGTCCGTATGTAATGAGGGTGGCACTGCGGCCGGAGCGCCGCACGACGGCCCGCCCGATCGGCTCGACCGCCTCGGGCGCGTCCGGGGACCACTCCGCCTTGGACCAGTAGAGCCGCTTGGGCTCCAGGAAGACGACCGGGTCGTCGGAAGCGATCGCGGCCCGCAGCAGTCCGTACGCGTCGGCGACCGTAGCGGGGGCGACGACATGGAGACCCGGAGTCGCCATGTAGTACGCCTCGGAGGAGTCGCTGTGGTGCTCGACGCCCCCGATGCCGCCGCCGTACGGCACGCGGACCACGATCGGCATCGGCATCACGCCCCGGGTGCGGTTCCGCATCCGGGCCACATGGCTGATGAGCTGCTCGAAGGCCGGGTAGGCGAAAGCGTCGAACTGCATCTCGACCACCGGCCGCAGCCCGTACATCGCCATGCCGACCGCGGTTCCGAGAATCCCGGCCTCCGCGAGCGGCGTGTCCGTACAGCGGTCCTCGCCGAACTCCTTCGCGAGCCCGTCGGTGATCCGGAACACCCCGCCGAGCGTGCCGACGTCCTCGCCCAGCACATGTACGCGCGGGTCCTCGGCCATCGCGTCGCGCAGCGCTCGCCCGAGCGCCTGCGCCATGGTGGCCGGCTTGACGGCGACCGTGGTCATCGCTCCCCCTCCGCGTCCGAAGCGGCGTCGGCGTCGAGCTCGGCCCGCAGCATCTCGGCCTGCTCCCGCAGGTGTGTCGTCTGCTCCGCGTAGACATGCGCGAAGAGGTCCATCGGATTCAGTACCGGATCGGCGTTCATCCGCTCGCGCAGTCGCGCGGCCATCGTCTCGGCCGCCTCCTTCGCCGCCCGGATACCGTCCTCGTCGAGCAGCCCCCGGCCGGTGAGTTCGCGCTCCAGCAGCACGATCGGGTCGTGCTCACGCCAGGCCTCGACCTCCGCGTCACCGCGGTAGCGGGTGGCGTCGTCCGCGTTGGTGTGGGCCTCCATGCGGTACGTAATCGCCTCGACCAGCGACGGCCCGCCGCCCGCACGCGCCCGCCGTACGGCGTCGCTCAGCACCTCGTGCACCGCCGCCGCGTCATTGCCGTCGACCAGCCGCCCGGGCATTCCGTAGCCGACGGCCTTGTGGGCCAGCGACGGTGCCGCGGTCTGCTTGGCCAGCGGCACCGAGATGGCGAAGCCGTTGTTCTGTGCGAAGAACACGACCGGCGCCTGCCACACGGCCGCGAAGTTGAGCGCCTCGTGGAAGTCGCCCTCGCTGGTCCCGCCGTCGCCGACCATGGCGAGCGCCACGACATCGTCTCCCTTGAGCCGGGCGGCATGGGCGAGCCCGACCGCGTGCGGCAGCTGGGTCGCGAGCGGAGTGCACAGCGGCGCGATGCGGTGCTCACGCGGGTCGTATCCGGTGTGCCAGTCACCGCGCAGCAGGGTAAGAGCCTGTACGGGATCGAGGCCGCGCGCGACAGCCGCGAGGGTGTCGCGGTAGCTGGGGAAGAGCCAGTCCTGCTCCTGGAGCACGAGGGCTGCGGCGACCTCGCTCGCCTCCTGCCCGACGGTCGACGGGTAGACGGCGAGTCGGCCCTGCTTGGTGAGAGCGGTGGCCTGCGCGTTGTACCGGCGGCCGCGCACCAGCTCGGTGTACAGCCGCAGCATCAGGTCGGGGTCGAGCCGGTCGGCGGCATCGGTGCCGAGCACGCGGTACGGCTCGGGGTCCGGGAGCAGCGGTGCGGGGTCGGTACGGGGCCTCCAGGCCGGCGGCGGCGTGGGGCGGTAAGACGCACCGGGCAGCTCTTGGACCGTCATGACGACCTCCTCCTCGTGGGAGCGGCGGGGGGCGCACGAGAGTGAGGCGCCTCACCTACCGATTGTTCGGTCGCGGGGGCATTTTGGCTACAGGCGCAGCCAGGCTGTGGACAAACGGTTCTCCACAGCCTGAGATAGAGGCAGGACGTCCATGGCAGGGAGGCCGGGGGCAATGACGGATGAACAAATGGCCGCCGAGGGCACCGACGGCCAGAACGCCCCCGCACGGCCTCTTGACGCCATCGACCGCGACATCCTGTACATGCTGCGCACCGACGGACGTGCCTCGATACGCTCCGTGGCCGAGCATGTGCACGTTTCCCGGGCCAACGCGTACGCGCGCATCAACCGGCTGATCGACGACGGGGTGATCCGCGGCTTCACCGCCCGGGTCGACCATGAGCGCGCAGGGCAGGGCGCCTCGGCGTACATCACGCTCAAGATCGTCCAGAACTCCTGGCGCACCGTGCGGGAGCAGCTCCAGGCCCTGCCCGGAGCCGCCCACATCGCGCTGGTCAGCGGCGACTTCGACGTACTGCTGCTCGTGCATACCCCGGACAACAGAACGTTGCGGGAGCTGGTGCTCACCAAGCTGCAGTCGATCCCCGAGGTGCTCTCCACCCGCACGCTGCTGGTCTTCGAGGAGACGGACCTCGACCCGGTCCCCGATCTGCCCTAGGCCGGTCCGGCGCCCGCCGCTCCGGCGCCCGCCGGACCGGTGGTGCCCGCCGGACCGGTGCGCAGACCGTCGAAGGCCAGCCGTACGACCGTCTCCGCCACCTGGTCGCGGTCGGCGCCGCCGTCCGGGTGCGGCCGGTACCACTCCACCAGTGAGTTCACCATGCCGAAGAGCAGCCGGGTGGCAAGCCGGATGTCGACATCGGCCCGCAGATCCCCGTCCGCGGCGGCCGCCTTCAGCAGATCGGAAACCCGCTGGTCGAACTCGCGACGACGCTCGAGCGCCCATCGCTCGGTCTTCGTGTTGCCGCGCACCCGCAACAGCAGCGTCACGTACGGCACCTCGGCCATCAGCACCTCGACGGTGCGCCGGGTCACGTATTCCACCCGCTCGATCGCCCGCCCCCGCGCCGCCCCCGGCTCGTCGAGGATGCCGAAGAGCCCGTCGAGGGCCCGGCTGACGGCTCGCCGCAGCAGTTCCTCCTTGCCCGCGACGTGGTGGTAGATCGAGGACTTGGAGATGCCGGCCGCCTTGGAGAGGTGCTCCATGGACGTGCCGTCGTACCCGCGCTCGTTGAAGACCCGGACGGCGACCGTCAGGAGCGTCTCCGGGGTGTACGTGTCCCGTCTGACGGCGGTCATGACGCGGCCTCCTCACCGGCGGACGCCGCGTAGGACCGGCGGTACAGCGCGAGCGACGGCGCATAGCGCCCGGTCGGACAGCGTTCGTGCATCGCCCGCAGCAGGTCGAACGCCCAGTCCTGGCCGAGCCTGCGGCCCCATTCGACCGGGCCGAGCGGGTAGTTCACCCCGAGCCGCATGGCGGTGTCGATGTCCTCGGGGGTCGCGACGCCCTTGGCCACCGCGTCGGCCGCGAGGTCGATCAGCATGGCGACGGTCCGGGCGACGATCATGCCGGGGAGGTCCCCGATCACGCTGACGTCCTTGCCGAGCTTCTGGAAGAGGCCGGTCGCTTCCCGGAGCGCCTGTTCTGAGGTGTCCTCGGAGACGGAGAGCGCGATACGGGTGGCTCCCCGGTAGTCGAGGGCGAGGTCGAAGTAGACGACGTCGGCGTACTCGACGGAAGTGGCGCCGTCGGCCGGGACGAGCTGTCCGTCACCCGGCAGGGCGATGTAGGGGCCGCCGGTCTCGGCCGCCCTCTTCACGGTGATGCCGGCCTCCTCCATCATCGGGATGAGCTGCTCGGCCGGGCCCAGAGCGCCCACGACGGTGACGGCATCGGGCGCCTCCTCCGGCGCGGCCGTATGCGGTACGGGCCTGGGTGACCCTTCCGCGTACGAGTACCAGCCGTGGCCGGCCTTGCGGCCGTGCCGGCCGGACTCGACGAGCCGCCGCTGGGCGAGGGACGGGACGAACTTCGGCGACTGGAAGAAGGCGTCCCAGACCGACCGTGTGACGGCCTCGTTGACGTCCTGGCCGATCAGGTCGGTCAATTCGAACGGGCCCATCCTGAAGCCGCCGCACTCGCGCAGGACGGCGTCGATCGTGGCCGGATCGGCGCCCTGTTCCTCGTAAACCGCGAACGCCTCGGCGTAGAACGGGCGGGCGATGCGGTTGACGATGAAGCCGGGGGTGTCGGCGCAGCGGACGGGCGTCTTGCCCCAGGCGGCGGCCGTCTCGTACGCGTGGGTGGCGGCCGTCTCGTCGGTGGCGAAGCCGCTGACCACCTCGACCAGGGGCAGGAGCGGAGCCGGGTTGAAGAAGTGCAGGCCGACGAAGCGGCCGGGAAGCCTCAGGCCGCCCGCGATCGCGGTGACGGAGAGCGAGGAGGTGTTGGTGGTGAGCAGACAGTCGTCGGCGACGGTCTCCTCCAGCGCGCGGAACAGCTCCTGCTTGACATCGAGCCGCTCGACGACCGCCTCGACGACGAGAGCGGCGTCGGACAGCTCGGTGAGGTCCTTGGCGGGGTGCAGCCGGGCACGTGCCTCCTCGGCCTCCGCGCGGTCGAGCCTGCCCTTCTCGACGAGCCGGTCCAGACGGGCGGCGACGGCCCCGGCGGCTTCCTGCGCACGTCCGGGCGCGGCGTCGTAGAGGCGTACGGGGTGGCCGGCGACCAGAGCGACCTGGGCGATGCCCTGGCCCATGGTGCCTGTGCCGACGACGGCGACGGTGCGGGACCGCTCGATTGCTGTCATGACCCCGATCCTCCTGTATGGGTTCCTGTCGGGGGTACGGGGGTCGTCCCCCGGGGGACGACGGCCACAGGACGACCGGGCCCTCTTGTCCCGACCGATCGTTCGGTTACTCTAACTCCTGTCCGTCTTTCTCTGCCCGCCCGTCTCCCACCACCGCCCATCGAAGTGCGCCTCGCGCGCCGATTCGATTGAGCTCGACGAGGAGTTGGTCCTTGATGGCCGCCGAACTCACCGCACCTCAGCTGTCCGACAAGCACCGGCCCACCCTCGAACAGGCCCTCGAGGCGATCCGCACGCGTGCCTACTGGTCACCCCACCCCGAGCACCCCAAGGCATACGGCGAAACCGCCCCCGCCGACGGTCTCGCGGCCTTCAAGGCCCTGCACGGCACCCGCCTCGGCCTGGACCAGCCCGGCACGGACGGCTGGACCGGCGGCGAGGTATCGCCGTACGGTCCCGAGCTCGGTGTCGAGTACCCGCACGCCGACCCGGACGTCCTGCTGCCCGCCATGCGGGCGGGAATGACGGCCTGGCGCGAGGCGGGCCCCGAGACGCGCGCCCTGGTCTGCATCGAGATCCTGGCGCGCATCAGTGCCCGTACGCACGAGTTCGCCCACGCCGTCATGCACACCAGCGGCCAGGCCTTCATGATGGCGTTCCAGGCCGGCGGCCCGCACGCCCAGGACCGTGGTCTGGAAGCCGTGGCGTACGCGTACGCGGAGCAGACCCGCACCCCCGAGGCCGCCGACTGGTCCAAGCCGCAGGGCAAGCGCGACCCGCTCAGCCTCGGCAAGACGTTCACCGCCGTGCCGCGCGGCATCTCGCTGCTCATCGGCTGCAACACCTTCCCCACGTGGAACGGCTACCCGGGTCTCTTCGCCTCCCTGGCCACGGGCAACCCGGTCCTGGTCAAGCCGCACCCGCGGGCCGTGCTGCCGCTCGCGCTGACCGTGCAGGTCGCCCGCGAGGTGCTGGCCGAGTCGGGCTTCGACGCCAACCTGGTCGCCCTGGCCGCCGAGCGGCCCGGTGAGGGCATCGCCAAGACCCTGGCCCTCCGCCCCGAGATCCGCATCATCGACTACACCGGAGGCACCGCCTTCGGCGACTGGCTGGAGGCCAACGCCCGCCAGGCGCAGGTGTACACCGAGAAGGCCGGCGTCAACACCGTCGTCATCGACTCCACCGACGACTACAAGGGCATGCTCGCCAATCTGGCCTTCTCGCTCTCCCTGTACAGCGGCCAGATGTGCACCACCCCGCAGAACCTGCTCATCCCCCGCGACGGCATCACCACCGAGGCCGGCCCCAAGTCGTACGACGAAGTGGTCGCCGACCTCGCCGCCTCGGTGAACGGACTGCTGGGTGACGACGCCCGGGCGAACGCGCTGCTGGGCGCCCTGGTCAACCCGGACGTCAAGGCCCGGCTGGAAGCAGCGGCCGGCCTGGGCGAGGTCGCCCTGCCCTCGCGGGAGGTCCCCAACCCGGAGTTCCCGGACGCGGTGGTCCGTACGCCGGTGATGGTCAAGCTGGACGGCTCCAAGCCGGACGACGAGGCCGCCTACCTGTCCGAGTGCTTCGGCCCGGTCGCGTTCGCCGTCGCCGTCGACTCCACGGGCGACGCGGTCGAGCTGCTGCGCCGCACGGTCCGCGACAAGGGCGCGATGACGGTCGGGGCGTACACCACCTCGGCCGAGACCGAGCGGGCGGTCGAGGACGTCTGTCTGGAGGAGTCGGCGCAACTCTCGCTGAACCTGACCGGCGGGGTGTACGTCAACCAGACCGCGGCCTTCTCCGACTTCCACGGTTCCGGCGGCAACCCGGCGGCGAACGCGGCGCTGTGCGACGGAGCGTTCGTGGCCAACCGCTTCCGGGTGGTGGAGGTAAGGCGTCAGGCGTAGGACCGACGCTCCGGGCCGCCGCCGTCCCCCACGTGAGCGGGGCCGGTGGCGGCCCAGTGGAACAGCGCCATCGCCACGCTGGTGGCGAGGTTGTAGCTGGACACCTGCCGCCTCATCGGCAGCGAGACCAGCTTCGTCGCGCGACCGCGCAACTCCGGCGAGATGCCGTGGCGCTCCGAGCCGAACGCGAGCAGCGCGTCGTCGGGGACCGTGACCGACCTGATGTCCTCCCCTGCCGGGTCCAGTGCGTACAACGGCCCCGGCGGCAGTCCGTCGAGGCTCGTCCGCTCCACGGCGGTGGCGTAGTGGAGCCCGGCACCGGCTCGTACGGCGTTCTGGTGCCAGGGGTCGATGTCGCCTGTGGTCACCACGCCGGTCGCGCCGAATCCGGCGGCCAGCCGGACCACCGCCCCGACGTTGCCCAGGTTGCGGGGGTTGTCCAGCACGATCACCGGCGCGGGCCGGGGCAGCCGGGACAGCGCGTCCCGGTTCGCCGCCGCGCTGCGCCGGACGGCGAGCGCGGCCACCTCGGTCGTGTGCCCCCGCGGTACGAGCTCCCGCAGCACCTGCGAGGGGACCTCCACCAGGGTCTCCGCCAGTACGCCGGTCAGGTCGTCGGCCAGCGTCGCGGCGAGCTCGAGCACCGAATCGCGGTCGCTCGTGAGCGTCAGCCGCACGTCCGCGCCGAAACGCAACGCGTGCTTGAGGGCGTGGAACCCGTCGAGTAGTACGGCCTCGGCGGCGGTCTCACGCCACTGGCGCAACGCGGTCGTGCTCCTGGTCGTACTCGCGGTGGTACTCGTGGTGGTGGTCATGGGGTCGTCGGAGGTGCTCACCCCACGAGACTACGGGGGGCCTGTGCCTCGCTCGGACGCCGCTGCTCGGGTACCGGCCGCGCCCGCGAGAACAGCCGTGCCCGCGAGAACAGCCGTGCCCGGCCCCCCGCCGCCCGGCCGCCGACCCAGACCAGGAAGGCCGTGGGAAGGAACACCGCATCGGCAGTGATCATGGCCATCGAGAAGAAGGGCAGCCCCAGCAGGATCGCGATACCGGCGTGCTCCAGCATCATCGCGGCGAGCAGGACGTTCTTGACCCGCCGGTTGAAGAGGGTGAAGGGGAACGCGACCTGCACGGCGACCGTGCCGTAGCTCAGCAGCATCACGATCACCCCGCTGCCCGCGAGCAGCCCGGACAGCTCGGGCCAGGGCGAGAAATAGTCCAGGTGAAGCGGGTAGTAGAGCGCGCTGCCGTCCTGCCAGCGGGAGCCCTGGATCTTGTACCAGCCCGCGGTCGCGTAGATCAGGCAGACCTCGGCCATGATCACCAGCATGGCGGCGTTGTGGACCAGGTTGGTCAGCACGTCCATCAGCCGGCGCAGCTGGCTGTCCGGTTCGTAGCGGCACAGCGCCCACCACGCCCCGTGCACCACCCACAGGCCCCAGAAAACCAGCAGCCAGCCGCAGCTGAGCTCGCCCATCAGCGTGACGGCCGCGAGGACCAGTCCCAGCACCGACCACAGGGCAGGGCCGGCCCGGTCCCGCACCGGCCGGCCGGCCTCCTGCGCACGGGCCGCGCGACGGGCGTCCAGCGACCAGACCTGGGCGCAGCGGGTCAGTACGAGGTAGATCGCCATCAGGTGGATGACGTTGTCGCCGCCGTCGCCCATGAAGACGCTGCGGTTCTGCAGCGAGAGCACACCGGCCATGAAGAGCACCGACATGGCACGGGTATGCCAGCCGAGCATCAGCAGGGCGCTGGCGACGATCGCGAGGCCGTACACGATCTCGAACCACACCGTGCCGTCCGACCACATCAGGACGCTGAAGGCCTCGTTGCCGGCGATGAGCTGCCGGGCCAGGTCCCAGCTCCAGGCACCGTCGGGACCGTACAGCTCGTGGCGGTTGGGCAGTTCGCGGAGCAGGAAGAGCAGCCAGGTGGCCGCGAAACCTATGCGTATGACCGCGCTCTGGTACGGGCCGAGGGCACCCGCGGTGACACGGCGGATGGCGTGCGCCAGCTTCCGGTCGACCGGAACGGCGGGGGAGGCAGGGGTGCCGGGTGAGGCGGTGCCCGTGGAGGCGGTGCCCGTGGAGGCGGGCGTGCCGGAGGAGGCGGGCGTGGTCACTGGGCGGTCTCCTTGCGCTCGGCCGGCAGATCGGCGGAGCTCACCCGCCACCAGGGGAGCACGCGGTAGAACGCCTTGGTGTCGATCCGCTCCTCGCTCCACGGCGGTGCCGCGACCGAGGTCGTCGAGGACCTGAGCTGGATGCGTTCGACCCTGCCGCCCAGTTCGCCGGCGTCGAGGCGCAGCATGACGATGCGCCGCAGATACGACTCGGAGAGCTCACCGCGCAGACCGTTGGGCCTGTTCTCGTTGTCGTGGGAACCGGTGTAGAAGTCCCAGGCGCGGCGAAGCTCGTTCTGGTCGACGTGGCTGGGGAAGAGGTTGTGGCGGACCCGCGCGGCGTCCCGGGCGGTCAGGTCCTTCCAGACCGTGGTCGTGCGCTCACCACCGGGGGTGCGGACATCGGCCCGCACCTGGACGGCAATGTTCTGCTGCAGCGGGTTGGGGGCGAAGAGCTTCCAGTTCTGCTCGAACTCGGGGTAGATCCACTCGTCGATCGCCTCACCGTGCTGCTTGGTCATCGTGTTCGACGGCGCGACGTGCAGGAACACCATCGCGACGTGCACGCAGGCGAACACTCCGATGACGGCGAGGGCGAACGAGGCCACGATCTGGTAGGGCAGCGAGAGCCCCGCTATGCCGCCGGACTGCGCCCCGGCGCCGGGTGGCGCGCTCCCACCCCTGTCGTCGTACGAATCCATCCCGCCCCGATCCCCAACGGCCCTCGAGCTCAAAGTTGTCCACAGAGGTTGACACCCTACGGGCCGCCGACTCACCATTGAAGTCAATGAACCGAACGATCGGTCGGTAGGGAGCCAGGAATGGCAAAAGTGGCTGCGGACCACACGACGTACGAGGCCGCCTTCGACGCGGCCGTGGCTGCCGACGAGCGCATCGAACCGCGCGACTGGATGCCGGACGCCTACCGCGCCTCGCTGGTGCGCCAGATGGCACAGCACGCCCACTCCGAGATCATCGGTATGCAGCCCGAGGCGAACTGGATCACCCGCGCGCCTTCGCTGCGGCGCAAGGCCATCCTGATGGCGAAGGTCCAGGACGAGGCGGGGCACGGGCTGTACCTGTACAGCGCTGCGGAGACGCTGGGCACCAGCCGCGAGGAGCTGCTCGACAAGCTGCATTCCGGCCGCCAGAAGTACTCGTCGATCTTCAACTACCCGACGCTGACCTGGGCCGACGTGGGTGCGATCGGCTGGCTCGTGGACGGCGCGGCGATCACCAATCAGGTGCCGCTGTGCCGCTGCTCGTACGGACCGTACGCCCGCGCCATGGTCCGTATCTGCAAAGAGGAGTCCTTCCACCAGCGCCAGGGGTACGAGCTGCTGCTCGCCCTCAGCAAGGGGACACCGGCGCAGCACGCGATGGCGCAGGACGCGGTGGACCGCTGGTGGTGGCCGTCGTTGATGATGTTCGGCCCGCCGGACGACGAGTCCTCGCACTCCGTGCAGTCGATGGCCTGGAAGATCAAGCGCCATTCGAACGACGAGCTGCGCCAGCGCTTCGTGGACATCTGCGTTCCGCAGGCCGAGGCACTCGGGCTGGCCCTCCCGGACCCGGACCTGCGGTGGAACGAGGAGCGCGGGCAGCACGACTTCGGCGCGATCGACTGGACCGAGTTCTGGGACGTCCTCAAGGGCAACGGCCCCTGCAACGACCAGCGGATCAACCAGCGGCGCCAGGCGCACGAGGAAGGCGCCTGGGTTCGGGACGCGGCGGCCGCGTATGCCGCGAAGCACGCACAGAAGCAGGGAGAGGCGACGGCATGAGCAGCTCGACCGACTGGCCGCTGTGGGAGGTGTTCGTGCGCTCGCGCCGCGGACTGTCGCACACGCACGCGGGGAGCCTGCACGCCCCGGACGCGGAGATGGCCCTGCGCAACGCGCGCGACCTCTACACCCGCCGGAACGAGGGCGTCTCGCTCTGGGTGGTGCCCTCCACCGCGATCACCGCCTCGTCCCCCGACGAGAAGGACTCGTTCTTCGAGCCGGCGGGCGACAAGCCCTATCGCCACCCGACGTTCTACGACATCCCGGAAGGTGTACGGCATCTATGAACCGCGTACCTGTGAGCCAGGAGACCGCGGCGGCCACGGCCGACGTGGCGGCTCTCGCTCTGGGCGACGACGCACTGGTGCTCTCCCACCGGCTTGGGGAGTGGGCGGGCCACGCCCCCGTGCTCGAGGAAGAAGTGGCGCTGGCGAACATCGCGCTGGACCTGTTGGGACAGGCGCGGGTGCTGCTCTCTCTTATCGGCGACGAGGACGAACTGGCGTATCTCCGCGAGGAGCGCGCCTTCCGCAACCTGCAGCTCGTGGAGCAGCCGAACGGTGACTTCGCGCACACGATCGCCCGCCAGCTCTACTTCTCCACCTACCAGCACCTGCTGTACGGACAGCTGGCGGCAGGGGACGGTGCGCTCGCCCCGCTGGCCGCGAAGGCGGTCAAGGAGGTCGAGTACCACCGGGACCATGCGGAGCAGTGGACGCTGCGGCTCGGCGACGGCACGACGGAGAGCCGGGACCGGATGCAGCGCGGGCTGGACGCGCTGTGGCGGTTCACCGGCGAGATGTTCCGGCCGGTCGAGGGCGTGGCCGTGGACACACGCACGCTCGAGGACAGCTGGCTGGAGTCGGTGACCTCGGTACTGGAGCGGGCGACGCTGACCGTTCCCGAGGGGCCGCGGACCGGAGCCTGGGCGGCCGGCGCAGGACGGCAGGGCCTGCACACCGAGCCGTTCGGGCGGATGCTCGCCGAGATGCAGCACCTGCACCGCAGCCACCCGGGGGCGTCATGGTGACCACGACCGCCCTCGAAGAGGAACTGGCCCGGCTGGCCGGGTCGGTCCCCGACCCGGAGCTGCCGGTGCTGACCCTCGCCGAACTGGGGGTGCTGCGCGGGGTGCAGGTACTGGGTCCCGGCAGGGTCGAGGTCGAGCTGACCCCGACGTACACCGGCTGCCCGGCGATCGAGGCCATGTCCACGGACATCGAGCAGGTGCTGCACGAGCACGGGATACCGGACGTCTCGGTCCGCACCGTTCTCTCCCCGGCCTGGTCGACGGACGACATCAGCGCCGAAGGCCGCCGCAAACTGGCGGAGTTCGGCATCGCCCCGCCGCGCGCCCGTGCCGCCGGCGGAGCGGTACCGGTGGCACTCTCGGTCCGCTGCCCGCACTGCGGGTCGACGGACACCGAGCTGCTGAGCCGGTTCTCCTCCACCGCGTGCAAGGCTCTGCGGCGCTGCGCCGCCTGCCGCGAACCGTTCGACCACTTCAAGGAGTTGTAGATGGCCCGCTTCCACCCGCTCCGCGTGGCGGCGGTCGACCGGCTCACCGACGACTCGGTGGCCGTGACCCTCGAAGTCCCGCCCGCACTGCGCGAGGAGTACCGCTACACGCCGGGCCAGCATCTCGCTGTCCGGCTGGACGTCGACGACACCGAGGTCCGTCGTACGTACTCGATCTGCTCACCGGTGCTCGGCCCGGAGGCCCCGGCCGAACTCCGGGTGGGGGTACGGCTGGTGGAGGGCGGGGAGTTCTCCACCTTCGCCCACAAGGAACTGGCCGCGGGCGACATCCTGCATGTGATGACCCCGGCGGGACGGTTCGTCCTCGAGCCGGCCCCCGGGTACTACGCCGCGGTCGTCGGCGGCAGCGGCATCACACCGGTTCTGGCCATCGCCGGCACGCTCCTCGCGCAGACCGCCGATGCGCGGTTCTGCCTGATCCGCAGCGACCGCACCGCGGCCTCGACGATGTTCCTGGAGGAGGTCGCCGACCTCAAGGACCGCTATCCGGAACGGTTCCAGCTTGTGACCGTGCTGTCCCGGGAGGAGCAGCAGGCCGGTCTCGGCTCGGGCCGGCTGGACGAACAGCGGCTGACCGGCCTGCTGCCGGCGCTGCTGCCGGTGGAGACCGTCACCGGCTGGTTCCTGTGCGGCCCGTACGGGCTGGTGCAGGGAGCCGAGCGGGCCCTGCGCGGGCTGGGAGTGAACCGGCACCGCATCCACGAGGAGATCTTCCACGTGGACGGTGGCGCCGCCCCCGCACCGGTGGCCGCGACGGCAGTGCACAGCCGGGTGACCGCGAAGCTCGACGGCCGCTCGGGCACCTGGCCGGCCCAGGACGGCGAGTCTCTGCTGGAGACCGTGCTGCGCAACCGGGCGGACGCTCCGTACGCCTGCAAGGGAGGGGTGTGCGGGACCTGCCGCGCCTTCCTGGTCTCGGGAGAGGTCCGGATGGACCGCAACTTCGCACTGGAGGCGGAGGAGACCGAGGCGGGCTTCGTACTGGCCTGTCAGTCCCATGCGACCACGGACGAGGTGGAGTTGGACTTCGACCGCTGACATCTGCCTCTCCGTGTTCCATCGCGGAGGCCTTCTCTTTGCGGCTGTGTTCTTTTTCAAGAACATGTTCTATCTTGACGGGTCGTCAGGTCAGGGCGGAACCGGGTGCGCGGGAGGACAGGCAGTGGACTTCACCTTCACCGAGGAGCAGCAGGCCGCCGTCGAGGCGGCGAAGGCGGTCTTTTCGGGCGTCGAACCCGACAGCGTTCCCAGCCCCGCGCTCACTCCCGGAGCGGTGGCCGACGACTTCGACCGCGGGCTCTGGGCCGGGCTGGCCGGCTCCGACCTGCTCAGCCTGGTGCTGGATCCCGAGCACGGCGGGGCAGGGCTCGACGCCACGGCCCTGTGCCTGGTGCTCCGCGAGTCCGCCAAGGTGCTCGCCCGGGTGCCGCTACTGGAGCACTGCGCCGTCACCATGGCCGTGCAGGCCGCCGGGGGCCCCGAACTGGCCTCGGAGATCCTGCCCCGTGCCGGACGGGGGGAGCTGGTGCTGACGGTCGCGGCCAACGGCCGCACCGGACACGACCCGGCCGAACTCGCCGTCACCGCACGGCGTGACGGCGTCGGCTGGGTGCTCGACGGGGTCCAGACGGGTGTGCCGTGGGCCCAGAGCGCCGACCTCATTGCTGTTCCGGCCCATACGGGCGAGGGCCGGGCCGTGCTGGCCATGGTCCGCCGCCAGGAGGCGGGCCTCTCCCTCGCCGACCAGGTGTCCACCAGCGGCGAGCGCTTCGCCGAGCTGACTCTCGACTCCGTACGGATCGAGAGCCGCCACCTCATCGACGTGGAGGGCGCCTGGGAACGGCTGCGCAACCTGCTGGCCACCGGCACCTGCGCATTGGCGCTCGGGCTGGGCGAGGCGGTACTGCGCATGACCGGCGACTACACCGGCAAGCGCGAACAGTTCGGCTTCCCCATCGCGACCTTCCAGGCGGTCGCGGTGCAGGCCGCCGACCGCTATATCGACCTGCGCGCCATGGAGGTCACCCTTTGGCAGGCGGCCTGGCGGCTCGACAGCGGAGCCGGCGGACCGCTGCCCGCCGCGGGCGATGTGGCGGTGGCGAAGATCTGGGCGTCCGAGGGCGTCCGGCGGGTCGTCCAGACGGCCCAGCACCTGCACGGCGGTTTCGGCGCGGACACGGACTATCCGCTGCACCGCTACCACGCCTGGGCCAAGCAGCTGGAGCTGTCCCTCGGCCCGGCAGCAGCCCACGAAGAGGCACTGGGCGACCTGCTGGCCGCCCACGCCCTCGGCTGAGGCAGCCGGGGATCAGTCCGTTACAGAACGATCGCGGGGCCGCCACTGTCGGTGACCATCGGAAACCCTGCACGGTCCCAGGCGAGCATGCCGCCGTCAACGTTCACGGCGTCCAGGCCCTGCTGCAGCAGGTACTGGGTGACCTGCGCGGACCGGCCGCCGACCCGGCACACGACGTGGAGGCGGCGGCCGCCCTCGGCCGCCGCCGTCACCTCGCCGAAGCGCGCCACGAAGTCGCTCATCGGAATGTGCAGGGCGCCCGCGACGTGTCCCGCCGCCCATTCGTCGTCTTCCCGGACGTCCAGTACCAAGCCCTCGGCGGGCACCGCCGCGGCGTCCACGGCGGGGAGCGAGCCGAAATTCATGGGGTCACGCCTTCTCTCGTACGCGTGCAAGCAATACCGAAAACCTAACCCACCAGCTTTGCGAGCTCAGCCTCACGCTCGGAGACCTGCGCGAGCAGTTGCTCGGCGATCTCATCCAGCAGCCGGTCCGGGTCGTCGGGGGCCATCTTCAGCATCGCCCCGATGGCGCTGGCCTCCAGCTCCTGGGCCATCACCGCCAGCAGCTCCTTGCGCTGCGCCAGCCACTCCAGCCTCGCGTAGAGCTCCTCGCTCTCACTGGGCCCGTGCCCCTCGGGGACCGGTCCCGCGGCCCATTCCTCGGCCAGCGACCGCAGCTGTGCCACGTCCCCGCGGCCGTAGGCGGCGTTGACGCGGACGATGAACTGGTCCCGGCGTGCCCGTTCGGCCTCGTCCTGCGCCAGATCCGGATGCGCTTCCCGGACCAGCTCGCGGTAGAGCTTCCGGGCCTCCTCGCTGGGCCGGACCCGCTTGGGCGGCTGCACCTGCTGATCGGTGAGCATCGCCGCGGCCTCGGGGGAGAAGCCGTCGGAGTCGATCCAGTCGTGGAACAGCTCCTCGACACCGGGCATGGGCATCACCAGGGCGCGCAGGTCCTGGGCCCTGCGCAGATCCTCCGGATCGCCGCTGCGGGCGGCCCGGGCCTCCGCGATGAGCGCGTCCAGCTCGTCGAGACGCGAGTACATCGGGCCGAGCTTCTGGTGGTGGATCCGGGAGAAGTTCTCCACCTCGACCCGGAAGGTCTCCACCGCGATCTCGAACTCGATCAGCGCCTGCTCGGCCGCCCGCACGGCCTTCTCCAACCGTGCCTCCGGCCGCTGGTCGTGCTGCTGCTCAGGGCGCTGCTGCTCATCGCGCCGCTCGTCGTTCTGCTGCTCGTGCTCATGCTCACGGCGCTGCTCGTCGTCGTTCCGGGCGGTCGGCGCCCCGGCAGATTCCTGGCTCACCCGCCCAGCCTACGGGCGCCCGGGCGAACCCTCGTCACACCCCGACCCCGGGTCACACCCCCGTCTCCGCAGCGATCCGTCCCGCCTTGACGGCCGCGACCAGGTCGGCATGGTCCGCTTCCGTACGGTCCGCGTACGCCACCGCGAACGTGGCCACCGCCTCGTCGAACTCGTCGCTCTTGCCGCAGTAACCCGCGATGAGCCGTGGATCGACGCTGTGCGAATGCGCTCGCGCCAGCAGTGCACCGGTCATGCGTCCGTAGTCGTCGACCTGGTTGGAGGACAGCGCCGTCGGGTCCACGCTGCCCTTGCGGTTCCTGAACTGCCGCACCTGGAACGGCCGCCCCTGCACCGTGGTCCAGCCCAGCAGGATGTCGCTGACCACCTGCATCCGCTTCTGCCCGCGCACCACCCGGCGCCCTTCGTGCACGGGCTCCGGGTTCTCGAAGCCCAGCCCCGGCAGATAGGGCAGCAGCGCCGATGGCCGCGCCTCTTTGACCTGCAGCACCAGTGGCTCACCCCGGTGGTCGAGCAGCAGCACCACGTACGAACGCGTCCCCACACTGCCCGTCCCGACCACTCGGAACGCCACGTCGTGGATCGCGTACCGCGATAGCAGCGGCAGCCGGTCCTCCTGGACCGTCCTCAAGTACTCCCCGAGCGCGAGCGCCACCGCCGCCGCCTCCGCGTCACCCACGCGCCGCAGCACGGGCAGGGCGTCCACGAAGCGGCGGCCGCCGTCCTCCGTCGGCTCGGTCGATTTGGCGGCGAAACGCGCACTGGTGTTGTTGCGGGCCTTCTCGGCGACCCGCTCCAGCGTCCCCTGCAGATCCCGCGAGTCGGTGTGTGAGACGAGCTCCTCGTCGGCGATGGCGTTCCACGCGTCCAGCACGGGAAGTTTCGCCAGCAGTCGCATCGTCCGCCGGTAGGCGCCCGCCGCGTCGAGGGCGGCCTCCCGGCAGACGTCCTCGGCCGCACCCGCCACCCGGCCGGCCAGCACAAGTGAGGTCGCGAGCCGCTTGAGGTCCCATTCCCACGGTCCGAACTCGGTCTCGTCGAAGTCGTTGAGGTCGATGACGAGCCGGTTCCGCGCATCGCCGTACAGCCCGAAGTTCGCCGCGTGCGCGTCGCCGCAGATCTGCGCGCCGATCCCGGTGACCGGAGTGCCCTGCAGGTCATGAGCCATCAGCCCGGCGGCCCCGCGGAGGAACGAGAACGGCGTGGCCGCCATCCTGCCCACCCTTATCGGCGTGAGCTCGGGCACCCGGCCCTGGTTGGACTCCTCCACGGCACGTACCGCGTCCGGCCGGCCCTCGGGAAGAACCATCGAGCCGTGCGAGGCCCGGGGGACCCGGGCCCGAAGTGCCTTGCCCTCGGCCCTCGGCGAACCCTCCGGCAACCGCGGCGCGAAACCTGGCACCGGTGGGATGCGCTCCCCCTGCTCACCGGCCACCGGCGCCCGCAGGTCCGCCACTGCCCCGTCGACCTCACCCATCGAATGCCCTCGTCTCCGTACAACGCCAACGCAACGCCGGAACATCAACATCAATCGCCGACGACCGTACCGCCGCGTGCCGACCAGCGTCTCCCTCTGTGGGCAACTCCAGAGGTCACCATCTCGCCCTGCTTGTCATGACCCTTGCAAGTGATCCCGCCGCCTGCTATTCCCATTCTGTTAGGAAAGTTTCCTATCCCAGTTGGAGCCCCCATGAGATCAGCTCAGCTCTGGTTGCGAGGCGGAGGCGTGGCCGCCTTCGTCACGGCCCTTCTGCTCACCGGGACCGCCGCTCCGGACACCGCCTCGGCTGCCCCCACCCGGTACGAAGCCGAATCCGCGACGGTCTCCCAGGGCGTTGTGGAGTCGAACCACACCGGCTACACCGGCACCGGCTTCGTCAACTACGACAACGCGAGCGGCAGTTACCTCCAATGGACGGTCGACGCCGCCCAGGCCGGGCCCGCGAACCTCTCCCTCCGGTTCGCCAACGGCACCACCGCCAACCGTCCGATGACCATCACCGTCAACGGCGCCACGGCCGCGACGGACAAGGCCTTCCCCGGCACCGGAGCCTGGACCTCGTGGTTCACCACCTCGGTGACCGCCGCCCTCAAGGCGGGCAGCAACACCGTCCGCGCCACCGCCACCACGGCGAACGGCGGCCCCAACGTCGACCACCTCACCGTCGACACCGCACCTGCCCCCGACGGCAGGCCCCCTGCCGAGATCAACGGACAGCTCAAGGTCTGCGGCACGAAGCTCTGCAACCAGTACGGCAAACCGGTCCAGCTGCGCGGCATGAGCACCCACGGCCTGCAGTGGTACGGCCAGTGCGTCACCACCGGCTCACTGGACGCCCTGGCCACCGACTGGAACGCCGACGTCCTGCGCATCTCGATGTACATCCAGGAAGACGGGTACGAGACCGACCCGCGCAAGTTCACCGACCAGGTCCACTCGGTCATCGAGCAGGCCACCGCCCGCGGCATGTACGCGATCGTCGACTGGCACATGCTCAGCCCCGGCGATCCGCACTACAACCTCAGCCGCGCCAAGACCTTCTTCACCGAGATCGCCCAGCGCCACAAGGACAAGACCAACCTGCTGTACGAGATCGCCAACGAGCCCAGCGGCGTGAGCTGGTCGCGCATCAAGAGCTACGCAGAACAGCTCATCCCTGTCATCCGCGCCCAGGACCCGGACACCCCGGTTCTCGTGGGCACCCGTGCCTGGTCATCGCTCGGCGTCTCCGAGGGCGGCGACGAGAGTGAGATCGTCAACAACCCGGTTCAGGCCTCCAACATCATGTACACGTTCCACTTCTACGCGGCCTCGCACGGCACCGAGTACCTGAACACCTTGTCCCGCGCGGCCGACAGACTCCCCCTGTTCGTCACCGAGTTCGGTACGCAGACCGCGAGCGGCGACGGCGGCAACGACTTCGGCCGCTCCCAGCAGTACCTGGACCTGATGGCGAGCAAAAAGATCAGCTGGGTCAACTGGAACTACTCCGACGACTCCCGCTCCGGAGCCGTCTTCAACAGCGGCACCTGCAACAGCAACGGGCCGTGGGCGGGAACCAGTTCCCTGAAGCCGGCCGGCGTGTGGGTCCGCGACCGGATCAGGACGCCGGACGACTTCCCCACCGGCTGACGTCTCCCACGGACAGCGCAGGTCGGCGGCTCCGGGCCCCAGCCCGGAGCCGCGTGCCCCAGCCCGGAGCCGCGTGCCGCATGCCCCGTGCCGCCTCCTCCCCCTCGTTCCGTGCCGCCTCCGTCCGTCACTCGGGCCGGTCCCGTCACTGCCCGTGTCCCGTCGCAGCCGGCATCCCGTCACAGGCCCGCGTCCCGTCACAGGCCGGCGTCCCGCGCCAGTAGCGCCGCCTGCACCCGGTTCCCGCATTCCAGCTTCGACAGGATCCGGCTGACGTACGTCTTCACGGTCGCCTCGCTCATGTGGAGCCGCTTACCCGCCTCCGCGTTGGACAGCCCCTCCCCCAGCAGCGCCAGGACCCCCCGCTCCCGCTCACTCAGCGCCGCGACCTTCGCCCTGGCCGCCGCAGGGGAGACCTCGTGCCGCCGCCCCTCGCCACGCCCCGCCGCCCGCCCCGAGGCCAGCTGGTCGACCACGTGCCGGGTCGCACCGGGCGAGAGATAGGCGTCACCCGCGGCAGCCGCCCGTACGGCCTGGATCAGCTCGGCAGGTGCCGAGTCCTTCAGCAGGAACCCGGCTCCCCCATGCTCCAGCGCCCGCAGTACGTTTTCCCGCTCCCCGAACGTCGTCAGGATCAGCACCCGCGCCGCCGGCGAACTCCGCTGCACCTCCGCCAGCGCCGTCAGCCCGTCCATCAGCGGCATCTGGATGTCCAGCAGCACCACGTCCGGGGCGTACGAGCGCACCAGCTCCACGGCCTCGCGGCCGTTCGCGGCCTCGGCGACCACCTCGATGGACCGGTCCGAGGTCAGGATCATCCGGATGCCCGCACGGATGAGCGGTTCGTCGTCGGCGATCACGACTCTGACCATCGGCCCCGGCCCTGGCCCCGACCCCGGCCCCGTCACACCCGTCACACGTACTCCCACACCCGCACCTGAAGCGAACCGCTACCGCTTGACGACGTAAGCCTTCTTCTCGATCAGCTTGCCGTCCTTGAAGCAGAACCGGAACACCGGCTCCGTCTCCAGGCTGTCGCCCGCCTCTTCCGACATCAGCACCAGGCACGTGGAGCCCTTCGGTTCCGCCGGCCCCTTCCCGCTCAGTCCGGAGGTCAGCACCGAGTCTCCCGACGGGAGCATCCCGCGCACCTCCTCCTCGGACTGGCCGACGGACACCTCGTCGTACCGAGCGCTGTCGATCATGGCCTTGTCGAGCGAGCCCATCAGGAAGAACAGTCCGAAGCCGCTGGCTATCACCACCACCACCAGCGCCGCCACGGCGATTCCGCAGCCGAGCGCGACCCCTCCCGACCTGTTCCTGCCACCCATCACGAACTCCCTCTGCGAACCGGCCCAATCGATGACCGGACCACCGTCCCCGAGGGAGACCGGCTGTGACTGCTGCCGGAAGTCGTCGGCGGCAGCGACGAATGTCGCGCCGTCCGGCCCGTACGGCAGAACTCCCGCCACGCGGAAGCCCCCGCCCTCCACATCCCCGGCATGCACCATGCCGCCCACCAGACGCGCCCGTTCCCGCAGTCCGGTCAGCCCCTGCTTTCCGCTGACCACCTCACCCGGCAGGTAAACTGCCGGCCCGTTGGCGATCTCCACCACCAGCGAATCCGGCTCGTAGCGCAGCTCCACCGTGATCGCGGCGCCCGGCGCATGCTTGTACGCGTTGGTCAGCGCCTCCTGCACGATCCGGTACGCCGCGTGGTCACAGGCCGCCGCGAGCGGCCGCGCCTCCCCCGTGAACCGCAGCTCCACCTCCGTCCCGGCCGCCCGCGACGCCTCCACCAGGCCGGCGACGCCGGCCACGCCGCGGGCCGCCGGGTGAGCGTCGTCCCCGCGTACGGGGCCCTCGACCCCGTCCCGCAGGATGCCGACCACCTCGCGCAGCTCGTGCATCGCGGCGACCGACGCGCCCCGCAGTACCCCGACCGCCTCCCGCTGGCGGTCCGTCAGCGCCGGGTCCACCTCCAGTGCGCCGGTGTGCACGGAGATGAGCGCAAGCTGGTGGCCGAGGCTGTCGTGCATGTCCTGCGCGATCCGCTGGCGCTCGCGCATCCGCGCCTGACCGATCACCATCTCCCGCTCGCGCAGCAGTTGGGCGTTGCGCTCCTGCAGGGTGTGCAGCAGGGTGCGGCGCTGTGACCAGTAACGGCTGACGAGACCGGGCATGGCCGTCGTCACCAGGTAGAACAGCGAGGAGAACAACGCCATGGCGATCGGCTGCGGCCCGGGCCAGTTGTCCGCCGCCATGACACCGACGTAGAGGACGTACGAAGCGGTGAACGCGGCCAGCGCCTGCCCCACCCCTGCGATCCTGCGCCCCGCGGACCAGCCGGTCAGCACCAGCAGCGGCGCGAGCCCCTCCAGCAGCCCGCCGAGCGCTCCCGAAGCCATCAGCACGCTCGCGGGCAGCCGACGCCGCAGCAGCGACATCAACACGACGCACAGCGCCACCGCCCCGGTCCGCGGCCCTGAGCTGGCCAGGAGTTCCTCGATGCCGGCCGCCATCAGCGCGAGGACGACTGCCAGTACGGCCTCGCCGGCGAACCGCCGGCGGGACCACAGCTCGGGCGTCGCCAGCCAGTTCCATCCAGCCCGGACCTTCGAAATCACATGCACGCGAAGACCCTAGGCAAGCGGCCCGGACGCCCGCGTCCCCCTTTGGTCTCACCCGGCACGACGAAAGTCGCGGCGCTTCGCGGACCTTCGGCAGCGGGCGGCCGGGACGCTTTCCGCGCGGCGGCGCCGTTGTGGTCGCCCGAAGGCGGGTGCCCGGTCACCTAGACTCGGCGGATGGCGAAGTACTTCGACGTGCACCCCGATAACCCTCAGCGCCGCACCATCAGCAATGTGGCCGACAGCATCCGGTCCGGCGCGCTCGTCGTGTACCCGACGGATTCCTGTTTCGCGTTGGGATGCCAGCTGGGCAGTCGTGACGGCATCAGCCGGATCCGGTCGATCCGGAACCTGGACGATCGCCACCACTTCACACTTGTGTGCCAGAACTTCGCGCAGCTGGGTCAGTTCGTCCAGGTGGACAACGACGTGTTCCGCGCGATCAAGGCCGCGACGCCCGGCAAGTACACCTTCATCCTTCCCGCGACGAAGGAGGTGCCGCGCCAGCTGCTGCATCCGAAGAAGAAGACGGTCGGAGTCCGGATTCCCGACCATCCGGTGGCTCAGGCCCTGGTCGCCGACCTCGGTGAGCCGCTGCTGTCCAGCACCCTGCTCCTGCCCGACGAGGAGGAGCCGATGACACAGGGCTGGGAGATCAAGGAACGGCTCGACCACGTGGTGGACGCCGTGCTGGACTCGGGCGGCTGCGGCACCGAGCCGACCACGGTCATCGACTTTTCCGGCGGCGAGGTCGAGATCGTACGCCGAGGGGCGGGCGACACCGCGCGGTTCGAGTAGCCGCGACCGAAGGTGGGGAGGCCCGTGCCGGGCGGAACCGGAAAGTGCCGGGCGGAACCGGAAAGTGCCCCTCACCGGTGACGTTTGTCACTGGTGAGGGGCACTCTGTCGGTACTTCCTTGTGCGCGAGGGGGGATTTGAACCCCCACGTCCCGAAGGACACTGGCACCTGAAGCCAGCGCGTCTGCCGTTCCGCCACTCGCGCATGAGTGTTGTTTCCTGGGCTCTCCCACCGGTTTGTGTGAGCGCCTGGCGACATCCGGAAGATTAGCACGCTGACGAGGGTGGATTCACATCCGTTTCCGGGCACCCGTCACACACCGCGGACACACCCCGGCCGGACCCCGCCCGGCCGGAGACCAGCCCAGGTGCGGGACACTGTCCATGGCCCGCCTCTACGATCCCTTGTGAGGACCAACACTCCTCCACAGGGCAGACAAGGGGAACCAGCCGATTTCCCGACGCGTGGATACGATCAGTAAGCAGTACCAGGACGGCAACGACGGAGGAGGTGCCTCATGGGAGTCCTGAAGAAGTTCGAGCAGCGACTCGAAGGTCTGGTCAACGGCACCTTCGCCAAGGTGTTCAAGTCCGAAGTCCAGCCCGTCGAGATCGCCGGCGCCCTCCAGCGCGAGTGCGACAACAACGCGACGATCTGGAATCGCGAGCGGACAGTGGTGCCCAACGACTTCATCGTCGAGCTGTCAGCCCCGGACTTCGAGCGCCTGAGCCCGTACTCCGGCCAGCTCGGGGACGAGCTGTCCGGCCTGGTCCGCGACTACGCCAAGCAGCAGCGGTACACCTTCATGGGACCCATCAAGGTCCATCTGGAGAAGGCCGACGACCTCGACACCGGTCTCTACCGGGTCCGCAGTCGCACCCTCGCCTCAAGCACCGACCAGCAGAGCCCCCAGCGCGCACCAGCGGCCCCGGCCGCCGGCCAGCGCGGCGGCTACGGCTACCCGCCCGTGGGCGCACCGCCCATGCCGGCGGCGCCGCCGCCGGGCGGCGGGCGTCCCGCAGCCGCGGACCGCCGGCCGGCCACCCCGGGCCCCATGCCCGGGACGCAGGTGCGACGCTGGATCGAGATCAACGGCACCCGCCATCAGATCTCCCGCCCGACGCTGGTGCTGGGTCGCAGCACCGAAGCCGACGTGCGGATCGACGACCCCGGCGTATCGCGCCGGCACTGTGAGATCCGGACCGGAACGCCCTCGACGATCCAGGATCTCGGGTCTACCAATGGCATCGTGGTAGACGGGCAGCACACCACCCGCGCTACGCTCCGCGACGGCTCGCGGATCGTCGTGGGCAGTACAACCATCGTTTACCGGCAAGCCGAAGGGTGAAGCGGGGGCAATGTCAGAGCTGACCCTGACGGTCATGCGGCTAGGTTTCCTGGCCGTTCTGTGGCTGTTCGTCATCGTGGCCGTACAGGTCATCCGCAGTGACCTGTTCGGTACGAGAGTGACCCAGCGCGGCTCACGCCGCAACGCGGACAGCCGCCAGCAGCAGCAGGCCGGCCGGCAACAGGCCGCGCCTCCGCATCAGCGCCAGCGCCGCGGGGCACCTACCAAACTGGTCGTGTCCGAGGGCTCCCTCACCGGCACCACGGTCGCCCTCCAGGGCCAGACCATCACGCTGGGCCGGGCGCATGACTCAACGATCGTGCTGGACGACGACTACGCGTCCAGCAGGCATGCCAGGATCTACCCGGACCGTGACGGCCAGTGGATCGTCGAGGATCTCGGGTCCACCAACGGCACATATCTCGACCGGACCCGACTCACCACCCCGACACCCATTCCGCTGGGCTCGCCGATCCGCATTGGCAAGACCGTCATCGAGCTGCGGAAGTAGTACGACAATGAGTGAGCGGAGCGAGCGAGCCGCGGCGGTCCCGACAGCGGACCCGAGCGCGCTCCCGACCGGAGGGTGGGCAGTGTGGCTCGAGACCGGTTGTACCCGGATCCGACGGGCGAGGTGCGCATGAGTCTTTCACTGCGCTTCGCCGCCGGATCGCACAAGGGCATGATCCGCGAGGGCAACGAGGACTCCGGCTACGCCGGCCCGCGCCTCCTCGCCATCGCCGACGGCATGGGAGGCCAGGCCGCGGGCGAGGTCGCGAGCTCGGAGGTGATCTCCACCCTCGTACAGCTCGACGACGACGTGCCCGGGTCGGACATCCTCACCTCGCTCGGCACCGCCGTACAGCGCGCCAACGACCAACTGCGCGTCATGGTCGAGGAGGACCCCCAGCTCGAAGGCATGGGCACCACCCTGACCGCCCTGCTGTGGACCGGTCAGCGGCTCGGCCTCGTCCACGTCGGCGACTCCCGGGCGTACCTGCTGCGCGACGGCGTACTCACCCAGATCACCCAGGACCACACTTGGGTGCAGCGCCTCGTCGACGAGGGCCGCATCACCGAGGAAGAAGCCACCACCCACCCGCAGCGCTCCCTGCTGATGCGCGCGCTGGGCAGCGGCGAACACGTCGAGCCCGACCTCTCCATCCGTGAAGTCCGCGCCGGCGACCGCTACCTGATCTGCTCCGACGGGCTCTCCGGGGTCGTCAGCCATCAGACGATGGAGGACACCCTCGCCAGCTACCAGGGCCCACAGGAGACCGTGCAGGAGCTCATCCAGCTCGCGCTGCGCGGCGGCGGCCCGGACAACATCACCTGCATCGTCGCCGACGTCCTCGACGTCGACGGCAGCGACACCCTGGCCGGGCAGCTCAGCGACACGCCCGTCGTCGTCGGCGCGGTCGCCGAGAACCAGCACCAGCCGAACGACGGCAGCGCCATGCAGACCCCGGCCGGCCGCGCCGCCGGTCTCGGCCGGCCGGTACCGCCGCAGGCTCCCGGGGGTGGCTTCGGCCCGCCCGGCAGCGGCGACGACATGGGATACGGCAGCGGGCCCGACGGCGCCTTCGGCGCGTACACCGACGAAGACTTCGTGAAGCCGCGCGGCGGCCGCAAGTGGCTGAAGAGATCGTTCTTCCTGGTACTCGCGCTGGCGGTCATCGGCGGCGGTGTGTACGGCGGCTGGCGCTGGACGCAGACCCAGTACTACGTCGGCGTCAACGACGAGCACGTCGCGCTCTACCGTGGCATCAGCCAGGACCTGGCCTGGGTCAGTCTCTCGAAGGTCGAGAAGGACCACCCCGAGATCGAACTCAAGTACCTCCCGACCTTCAAGCAGAAGCAGGTCGTGGCCACCATCAGCGAAGGCAGCCTCGGCGATGCCCGCGCGAAGATCCAGGAACTCTCCACCCAGGCCTCTGCCTGCAAGAAGGACGAGCAGCGCCGCAAGGCCGAGCAGGAGATCAGCAAGCCGGCGGAGCAGGCCGAGGGACAGGCCGGTGGCACCACCGGCATTCCCGGGAACCAGTCCGCGACGAACAAGCCGACCGAAGCAACCCCCACACCCGGTCCCAGCCTCTCCGAGGAAGAGAAAAAGCTGGTCCCGCTGTGCGGTAAGCAGTAAGAGCCGTAGGGGGCCTTCAGCACCATGAGCGTTGTCACCAACACGACCACGATCGGCGCGATCGACGCACCGAGCCGACGCAACACCGAGCTCGTCCTGCTCGCGTTCGCCGTCGTCATCCCGGTTTTCGCGTACGCCAACGTGGGCCTGGCCATGACCGGCGAAATGCCCACCGGCATGATCGGTTACGGCCTCGGGCTCGGCCTGCTCGCAGGCATCGCCCACCTCGTGGTGCGCAAGTTCGCCAAGTACGCAGACCCGCTGCTGCTCCCCCTGGCCACCCTCCTCAACGGCCTGGGCCTGGTACTGATCTGGCGCCTCGACCAGTCGCCGCGGCTGATCAGCCGGGCCGAGCAGCTCTTCGGCGCCCACAGCGCGGACGCCCCCAAGCAGCTGATGTACTCGGCGATCGGCATCGCCCTGCTCGTCGCCGTCCTGCTCACGCTGAAGGACCACCGGATCCTGCAGCGCTACACCTACATCTCCATGGCCGCGGCGCTGGTCCTGCTGATCCTGCCGATGTTCTTCCCCGCGGTGAACGGCGCCAAGATCTGGATCAGCCTGGGCCCCTTCTCCATCCAGCCCGGCGAGTTCGCGAAGATCATCATCGCGGTGTTCTTCTCCGGCTACCTGATGGTCAAACGCGACGCCCTGGCCCTGGCCAGCCGCCGCTTCATGGGCCTCTACCTGCCCCGCGGACGGGACCTCGGACCCATCCTGGTGGTCTGGGTCATGTCCATCCTGATCCTCGTCTTCGAGACCGACCTGGGCACCTCGCTGCTCTTCTTCGGCCTCTTCGTGATCATGCTGTACGTCGCCACCGAGCGGACGAGCTGGATCGTCTTCGGTCTGCTGATGTCCGCGGTGGGCGCGGTCGGCGTGGCCACCTTCGAGCCGCACGTCCAGCAGCGCGTGGACTTCTGGCTCAATCCCTTCGCCGAGGAGACCCTCCAACAGAGCGACCAGATCGCCCAGGCGCTCATGTCCTTCGGCTCCGGCGGCGTCCTCGGCACCGGACTCGGCCAGGGCCACTCCGACCTCATCGGCTTCGCCGCCAACTCCGACTTCATCCTCTCCACCGTCGGCGAGGAGTTCGGCCTCGCCGGGACGATGGCGTTCCTGCTGATCTACGGCCTGATCGTCGAGCGGGGCGTACGGACCGCACTCGCCGCCCGCGATCCCTTCGGCAAGCTCCTCGCGATCGGCCTCTCCGGAGCCTTCGCCATCCAGGTCTTCGTCGTCGCCGGCGGCGTCATGGGCCTCATCCCGCTGACCGGTATGACGATGCCGTTCGTGGCCGCCGGTGGATCGTCTGTGATCGCGAACTGGGCGCTGATCGGCATCCTGATCCGGATCAGCGACACCGCGCGCCGTCCCGCCCCGGCCCCCGCCCCGTCCCCCGACGCCGAGATGACCCAGGTGGTCCGACCGTGAACAAGCCCCTGCGCCGGATCGCGATCTTCTGCGGGCTGCTCGTCCTCGCCCTGCTGATCCGTACCAACTGGCTCCAGTACGTCGAGGCCGAAGAGCTCAGCACGCACGCCAAGAACCGCCGCGTCCAGATCGAGCAGTACGCCCAGGAGCGCGGCAACATCATCGTCGAGGGCAAGGCCATCACCGGGTCCGTCGTCACCAACGGCAGCGACTTCAAGTACAAGCGCACCTACAAGGACGGCCCGATGTGGGCCCCCGTCACCGGCTACGCCTCGCAGGCCTTCGGCTCCAACCAGATCGAAGCCCTCGAGGACGGCATCCTCACCGGCAACGACGACCGGCTCTTCTTCGACCGCACGGTCGGCATGTTCACCGGCGAGAAGAAGCAGGGCGGCAACGTCGTCACCACCCTGAACGCAGCCGCCCAGGAAGCCGCGTTCAAGGGCCTCGGCGACAAGAAGGGCGCCGTCGCCGCCATCGACCCGCAGACCGGCGCGATCCTCGCGCTGGCCAGCACCCCCTCGTACGACCCGTCCAGCTTCGCCGGAAACTCCAAGACGGACGAGAAGAACTGGGTCTCGCTCAAGGACGGCAAGGACAAGCGCCTGGTCAACCGGGCACTGCGGGAGACGTATCCGCCCGGCTCCACGTTCAAGGTCCTCACTGCCGCCGCCGCCCTGGAGCACGGCAAGGTCACGGACATCAACGCGCCGACGGACACCCCCGACCCCTATATCCTGCCCACCACCCAGACCGAGATGGTCAACCACGCGAACGGCTGCGAGAACGCCAGCCTCATGCAGGCCATGAAGGTCTCCTGCAACTCCGTCTTCGCCAAGCTCGGCGACGACGTCACGCGGGACAAGATGGTGGAGACCGCCGAGAAGTTCGGCTTCAACAACCCCGAGATCGACACCCCCGTCCGCGCCTTCGCCTCCGTCTACGACACGAAGATGGACAGGCCGGGCAACGCGCTCTCCTCGATCGGCCAGTTCAACACCGCAGCCACCCCGCTCCAGATGGCCATGGTCACCGCCGCGATCGCCAACGACGGCAAGCTGATGAAGCCGTACATGGTCGACCAGCTGACCGCGCCCAACCTGGATGTCCTCGAGAGGCACGAGCCGCAGGAGATGAGCCGGCCGCTCTCCGCCGAGAACGCGCAGAAGATCCAGGCGATGATGCAGACCGTCGTCGAATCGGGCACCGGCACCAAGGCCAAGATCGACGGCGTGACCGTCGGCGGCAAGACCGGCACCGCCCAGCACGGCGAGAACAACAGCAAGAACCCCTACGCCTGGTTCATCTCGTACGCCAAGACAGGCGACGGCTCCCCGGTCGCCGTGGCCGTGGTGGTCGAGGACGGCGCCGCCGTCCGCGACGACATCTCCGGCGGCGGACTCGCCGCCCCCATCGCGAAGGCCGTCATGAAGGCGGTCATCGACAGCAAGTGACTCGCGTCACATCAGGGGCCTATCCGGCCACGTAGCGGTACCGGTCGGATATCAGCCGGCGGTCGCGGACGGATCAGCTTCGCGTGGCCGGTAGCGTATGCGCGAACAGCACACCGCCGGACCACACACCGGTGCGGTCGGGACTGACGGAGAGGGCTGGAACAGTTATGGAAGAGCCGCGTCGCCTCGGCGGCCGGTACGAGCTGGGCTCGGTGCTCGGCCGTGGTGGCATGGCCGAGGTCTACCTCGCACACGACACCCGGCTCGGCCGCACCGTCGCCGTGAAGACGCTGCGGGCGGACCTCGCCCGTGATCCGTCCTTCCAGGCCCGGTTCCGCCGTGAGGCCCAGTCGGCCGCCTCGCTCAACCACCCGGCGATCGTCGCTGTCTACGACACCGGCGAGGACTACGTCGACAACGTCTCCATCCCGTACATCGTGATGGAGTACGTCGACGGGTCCACCCTGCGTGAGCTGCTGCACTCCGGCCGCAAACTGCTGCCCGAGCGCACCCTGGAGATGACCATCGGCATCCTCCAGGCCCTGGAGTACTCACACCGCAACGGCATCGTCCACCGGGACATCAAGCCCGCCAACGTCATGCTGACGCGCACCGGCCAGGTCAAGGTCATGGACTTCGGCATCGCCCGCGCTATGGGCGACTCCGGCATGACCATGACGCAGACCGCGGCCGTCATCGGTACCGCGCAGTACCTCTCGCCCGAGCAGGCCAAGGGCGAGCAGGTCGACGCCCGCTCCGACCTCTACTCCACCGGTTGTCTGCTCTACGAGCTGCTGACCGTCCGGCCGCCGTTCGTCGGCGACTCGCCGGTCGCCGTCGCGTACCAGCACGTACGGGAGGAGCCGCAGCCGCCCAGCAACTTCGACCCCGAGATCACGCCCGAGATGGACGCGATCGTCCTGAAGGCGCTGGTCAAGGACCCCGACTACCGCTACCAGTCCGCCGACGAGATGCGCGCCGACATCGAGGCGTGCCTCGACGGCCAGCCGGTCGCCGCCACCGCGGCGATGGGCGCGGTGGGCTACGGCGGCTATCCCGACGACCAGCCCACCACGGCCCTGCGCTCGGCGGACTCGCAGCAGACATCGATGCTGCCGCCGATGAACCCGGACGACGGCGGATACGGCTACGACAACCGGTCGGACCGGCGCCGCCAGGACCGGCAGAAGAAGTCGAACACCTCGACGATCCTCCTGGTGGTGGCCGGCGTCCTCGTCCTCGTCGGCGCGATCCTGATCGGCCGCTCGCTCTTCGGGCCCGGCGGCGGGGACAGCCAGTCCGAGGTGCCGCAGCTGGTGGGCGAGACGTTCACCGACGCCGAGCGACTGGTCGGCAACGTCGGCCTGAAGGTCTCCATTGCCCGGCAGGAGCCCTGCGAGGAACAGCCCAAGGACAAGATCTGCAGCCAGGACCCGGCGGGCGGCACCAAGCTCGCGGAGGGCGAGACCATCTCGGTGGTCGTCTCGACGGGCGCACCGAAGGTGACCGTGCCCAACGTCGAGGGCCTGTCCTTCTCCGAGGCCAAGAAGCAGCTGGAGGACAAGGGCTTCAAGGTCGACAAGAAGACCGAGGAGTCCGAACGCCCCGCGAACGTCGTCATCGCCCAGGACCCGAAGGGTGACACCTCGGTCCAGAAGGGCACCGAGATCACTCTCACCGTCGCCCGGGAGATCAAGAAGGTCGAGGTGCCCGACCTGACGGGCAAGACGCCCGACCAGGCGAAGCAGGCCCTGGAGGCGGTCGGGCTCGTCCTCGGCACCACGACCGAGGTGGACTCCGCCTCCCCGCCCGGCACGGTGGTCCAGCAGGGCACCCAGGCCGGCACCGAGGTGGACCCCGGCTCGACGGTGAACATCCAGGTCGCCAAGGCGGCCCAGCAGCCGGTCCAGGTGCCGCTGCTGCTCGGCAAGACGGTCGGCCAGGCCCGCCAGGAGCTCCAGCAGCTAGGACTGCAGGTGGGCAATATCGACGGCCCCTCGGACGACAACGCCTTCGTTCAGGCCAGCAACCCCGGGGCAGGTTCACAGGTCGCCCCGGGCACGAAGATCGACCTCAAGACCTTCGGCAACGGCCAGAACAACAACGGCGGTAACAACGGCGGCCTCTTCAGCGACAGAGACTGACCCGCAGCCGGGGAACGCAGCCCGCGGAACGACGAGAGGCCCCGGCACCCACGAGATGGGTGCCGGGGCCTCTCGCTGTGCGCCCGGACCGGGGAGAGATCTCTACAGCAGCTCCGGCGGCGGCGTACGCCGGCCGTCGACCTTCTCCGTACGCTCCAGCTGCCCCCACACCACGTACCGGTGCTTCGACGTGTACACCGGCGTGCAGGTCGTCAGCGTGATGTACCGGCCCGGCTTCGTCTTGCCCGACCCCTTCGGGATGGGGTTCAGGACCCCCACGTCGTACTTCGAGGTCTCCGGCAGCGCCGCGTAGACCTTGTAGACGTACCAGAGGTCCTTCGTCTCGAAGACGATCGAGTCGCCGTTCTTCAGCTTGTGGATGTTGTGGAACTTCGCACCGTGCCCGTCACGGTGCGCCGCCAGCGAGAAGTTCCCCTGCTTGTCCCATGGGAGCGCCGACTTCACCGGGTCGGTGTAGTAGCCGGCGATACCGGCGTTGAGCGCCTTCGTACCGGTACCCCGCTTGACCAGCACCTCGCCGTTGTCCATGGCCGGTACGTGCAGGAAGCCGATGCCGTCCTTGGTGTCCAGCGCGCCCGGGCCGCTGTTCGCCCAGTTGCCGCGCACCTCGTCGCCCTGCTTCGAGGCCTCACGGTCCGCGAGAACGTTCGTCCACCACAGCGAGTAGAGGACGAAGAGCCCGAGCACCAGACCGGCCGTGATGAGAAGTTCGCCGAAGACGCTGATGACGCCGGCGATCCGGCTGCGCGCACGTGCCACTGCACCTGTTCCTGTCTAGAAATGTCAGCCCCTCGCCTCACCCGACGAGTGCGTCCGGTTTGCCCTTGCTGCGCGGCCGTTCCTCCACCATCTTCCCCCAGACGATCATCCGATACGTACTGGTGAACTCAGGTGTGCAGGTCGTCAGCGTGATGTACCGGCCGGGACCGGTGAAGCCGGAACCCTCTGGCACGGGGCCGATGACGCTCACGTTCGAGGGCGGCGTCTGGGGCAGGATGCTCGCCATCTCGTACGTGTAGAACGTGTCCTGCGTCTCGACCACGATCGCGTCGCCCGGCTCGAGCCGGTTGATGTACCGGAACGGTTCGCCATGAGTGTTGCGGTGGCCCGCGACCGCGAAATTGCCCTGCTTGTCCGACGGCATCGCGGTCTTGAGCTTGCCCTCGGCGTAGTGACCGACCATTCCGCGGTCCAGCACACCGTGCTTGTCGATGCCCTCCGCGATCGGGACCTTCACATCGAGCCTGGGGATGTACATGATGGCGAAGCCCTGCCCCGGCTCGAAGGCACCGGCCTTGCGCCCCTTCGCCCAGTCGTCCTGAAGGCTGTTGGCCGCGCCGTTCGCCTGCCGATCGGCGAGCACGTTCGTGTACCAGAGCTGGTACGTGACGAACAACAGCATCAGCACCCCGAGGGTGATGAACATTTCACCGACGACACGGCTCGCGACAACAGCCGGGCTCTCCTTGCGCGCCCGGGCGGCCAGCCTGGCCTCCATACGCGTCCCGGGGGCTGCGGCGGGGCCGGCCTCCGGGTCGGGCCGTCCGCCACGCCTGGCCGCTCTGCGGCGCTCCGCGCGCCCCCCGGTGGGCGGAACCTCCGGCGGCACTGCGCGCCGGGTCTCAGCGGTACGCAGCGCCACGGTCTCGTCGTCCGGTACGGGGACGAAGCGGGCGGGCTGCGGGGCGGGCGCCGGCACAGGCGCGGGAGGGCGCGGGGGCGTCGGCATGGCCGCGGGCCCGACAGGCTGCGGCTGCGCCTGGTCCCCGTACCACTGCTGCTCATAGCCCTGAGGGTCGTACCACTCCTGGGCCTCGCGCTGGGGCGCCTGCTGCGGCGGGGGCTGGTTCCCGTCCCGGAACCAGGGAGACGCGTGCTGCCCCGGGAGCGGGTCGTTCAGCGGGTCCGCCAGCTGGTCCACGGCCGCCTCGAACGTACCGGCAGCCTCGTACGAACCGTTCTCGTACGAGGCGTCGTAGCCGGAATCCCGCTCGGGGCGGAGTGCGGTCACGCGACAGCCTTGCCCACCACCGGCGCAAGTCCCGCCGACCGCTCGACGGCGCCGCTGTCCCCGCACTGCACCAGCCAGTTGGCGAGCATCAGATGCCCGTGCTCGGTCAGTACGGACTCCGGGTGGAACTGGACTCCCTCCACCGCGAGGTCACGGTGGCGCAGCCCCATGATGATTCCGTCGGCGGTCCGCGCGGTGACTTCCAGCTCCGCCGGAACCGTCTCCGGCTCCGCGGCGAGCGAGTGGTACCGCGTCGCCGTGAACGGCGACGGCAGCCCCGCGAAGACACCCTGGCCCCCGTGGGTCACCAGCGATGTCTTGCCGTGCAGCAGCTCGGGGGCCCGGTCCACCACACCGCCGTAGGCCACCGCCATCGACTGCATCCCGAGGCAGACGCCGAACACCGGAACCCCGGTGTCCGCGCAGTGGCGGACCATGTCGACGCAGACGCCGGCCTGTTCGGGGGTACCGGGACCCGGCGACAGCAGCACGCCGTCGAAGCCGTCCTGGGCGTGCGCGAGTGCGACCTCGTCGTTGCGCACGACCTCGCACTCGGCGCCCAGCTGGTACAGGTACTGGACCAGGTTGAACACGAAGCTGTCGTAGTTGTCGACGACCAGAATGCGTGCACTCATCGCGTGGCTCCCGATCCCTCGTCGACGGTCACATCGTTGAACGGAAGCAGCGGTTCCGCCCACGGGAAGACGTACTGGAAGAGCACAAAAACCACTGCCAGGACCAGCACGAGCGAGAGAGCAGCCCTCACCCCTGCGTTGCCCGGCAGATGCCGCCAGATCCAGCCGTACATGCTGTCCCTTCCGATCGGTACGGCACAAGACTAGAGGGCAGCGGCGAGGACTGGTGGGTCAGCTGCGCAATGCCTCCGGCTCCCCTTCCGCGACCGGCCGGGTGGCGTCGAGATGCGCCCAGGCGATCAGCCGGTGGCTGTGCCCCCACTCCGGCTCGCAGGTGGTCAGCGTCAGATAGCGGCCCGGGCCGTTGAAACCGGATTTCTCGGGCACCGGATCGACCACCCCGACGTCACTCGGCAGCGTCCGGTAGGGCTTCCTGGATATCCGGTACGTGAACCAGGTCGTCCCGTCCGTCAGCACCACCGCGTCTCCGGGCCGCAGCTTCGGGAAGTCCTTGAACGGGTCCCCGTGCGTACGCCGGTGCCCGGCCACCGAGAAGTTGCCCGTTCCGCCCAGCCACGTGGTGCGCGCGTAGTGGCCGAGGCCTTTCTTCAGCGTGCCGGTCCCGGTGCCCTCCAGGACGGGCTTGTGCCACTGCTCGCCGAACCTGGGGATGTACATCACGGCGAAGGGCCTGCCCTCCCGGTACGGCGGCGGGGCGGGTAGCCCGGCCGCCTGCGACGGCCGGTCATTCGTACCGATGGGCACAGGGGCCTGCTCCCATCCCTCCCGGAGCCGGCCGATCTCGCCGTCCATGGCGCTGTCGGCCTTGACGCCGGTCCAGAACAGCACGTACGCCACGAAGAGCACGATCAGCGTGCCGGCGGTGATGCACACCTCGCTGAAGGTCCGGACGATCAGGCGCACGGTCACCGTGGTGCTCACCGGCCGTTCCCTCCCCAGGGGCTACCGCACAGGCTTCGCGTAGTGGAGATCCACTGTGCCCGAGTAGCCGGGAAGAGTCACCGCCTCGTGGTCGTCGACTTTCCAGCCGAGGCCGTAGGCGTCGACGTACAGCTGGTAGTTCTGGATCGCGGGGGAGGCGGTCAGTGCCCGCTTGAGGTCAGCCGGATCGCCGACGGCCGTCACCTTGTACGGCGGCGAATAGACCCGGCCCTGAAGGATCAGCGTGTTGCCGACACACCGCACCGCGCTCGTGGAGATCAGCCGCTGGTCCATCACCCGGATGCCCTTGGCACCGCCCTGCCACAAGGCGTTGACGACGGCCTGCAGATCCTGCTGGTGGATGACCAGGTCGTTGGGCTGCGGCTCCGGCACGTTGGGGATACGGGCGGTGGCGTTCGGCGGGGCGTCGTTGAGCGTGACCGTCACCGCCTCGCCGGACAGCGGCTCGGTTCCGGCGTCGCGCTGCAACGCCTTGAGCTCGGCGTCCTCGGCCTTCGTACTGCCGTCGTCGCGCTCGGCGAGGGCATCGACGTCCTCGCGCACCGACCCGGCCGAATCCTCCAGCTCCGCGTTGTTCCCGCTGCGCTCCCGGATGAGGTCGGAGAGTTTCAGCAAGGAGTCGTCCGTGCGGATGTTCGTACCCTTGGACGTGTTGAAGCTGGTGACGAAGATGAGACCCGCGAGGGCGAAAACAGCAGCGGTGAGCAGCCGGACCGGCCGCCGGAAAACGCGGCGGGCGGGCTTGGTGGGAGGGTCGGCAGAATTGCTCAACGTACCCTTATCTCCTTCGGCGCCGCGGAAGCACTACGCTAACGGACGCCCGGGGGAGGCAGAGATCCCCCTGTCCCCCGCCCCGGCCCCAAGCCCATAGTTCCCTGCGCGGTCACGCAGCGCATCGACAGGAGAGTCCCTCGTGCCGAAGTCACGTATCCGCAAGAAGGCCGACTTCACGCCGCCGCCTTCGGCGACGAAGCAGGCGACCAGCATCAAGCTGACCAACCGCAGCTGGGTCGCGCCGGTCATGCTGGCGTTGTTCCTGATCGGGCTCGCCTGGATCGTCGTCTTCTATGTGACCGACACCCGGCTGCCGATCGAAGCCCTCGGCAACTGGAACATCGTCGTCGGTTTCGGCTTCATCGCCGCGGGCTTCGGCGTTTCCACCCAGTGGAAGTAGCCGGAAGCATCCGCTGCGGAAGTAGCCCTTTCGGCCCACTCGGTCAAGTCCTGCCCTGAGTTATCCACAGCGCTATCCACAGTGGGGAAAAGGTCAGACGATCTGTGGATAACTCGACGGGTGTTGACGCTGGTGTGACTGCCACCACGCCACACGGTATACAGCCTCGCCCCTTGTCCTCTCTGGGAAAACCCGGATCAGCGACAGGGGGCACAGGTGTTCCCCACCGCGTGCACAAGATCCGCCACTCGCTGTGGACAACTGCGGGATCGCAGTTGAGGGTGTCTGTCCTCAGGTGAGCATCGCCGTACGCGTGACGACGGTGACGAGGACCGCCGCGAGGACGAGCGCACAGCTGCCCCACTGCACGAGGGCCCGGTGCTCGCGCGGGGCGTGCACCATCCCGACGGCAATCAGGACACCCGCGACCAGCCCGCCGACATGCGCCTGCCAGGCGATGCCCGGCCCGAAGAATGTGAAGAGCAGGTTCACCGCGAGCAGCGCGAACACCGGGCGCAAGTCGTAGTTCATCCGCCGCATGAGGACGACGGTGGCGCCCAGCAGACCGAAGATCGCACCGGAGGCCCCGAGCGAGGGCTGGTTCGGCTCGGCGATGAGATACGTGAGCGCGCTGCCGGCAAGCCCCGAGACCAGGTACAGCGCCAGATAGCGGGCCCGGCCCAGTGCCGCCTCCAGCGGCCCGCCGAGCCACCACAGTCCCAGCATGTTGAAGGCGAAGTGCCAGACTTCCTGGTGCAGGAACATCGAGGTCAGCAGGCGGTACCACTGGCCCTCGGCGACGCCCTCCAGAGGGGCTCCGAAAAAGTCCCAGTAGCGGCCGACAAGGCGTAGCTCTTCGACCACCCGGTCGCCGATTCCCGGGAGCAGGCCGAGGAGGAACACCGCCGCGTTGAGACCCAGCAGCACCTTGGTGACCAGATGCGGGTCCGCGGCCACCGCGCCGCCGGCGATCGTGCGCGGCTGGTTCGCGGTCGGGGCGTGCCCCGTTCCCGAGCCGCCACGGATGCATTCGAGGCACTGGAAGCCGACGGAAGCACTGACCATGCACTCGGGGCAGATGGGCCGCTCACAGCGGGTGCAGCGGATTCCGGTCTCGCGGTCGGGGTGGCGGTAGCAGCCGGGCAGGCGGTCCGCGGGCACGCTCCGCTCCGGGCTTTCCGGTGGCTGCTGACCCATCTGGTCCCCTCGGCTCTCTGTGCTCGCGGTACCGCTCACTGCGCCGCCCCGCCTATCCAGTACGGACGAGCGGGGCGGAATGGTTCCCGGGTTACACGAAATGGGAAACGGGAAACGCAGGCGGCGCGTCAGCGCTTCTCGAGGACGACCGGGCGCTTCTCGATGACGACCGACTCGATGACGACGTCCTGCACCGGGCGCTCGGTGCGCGGGTTGGTCGACGTCGCGGCGATGGCGTCGACGACTTTCTTGCCCGTATCGCTGCTGACCTCGCCGAAGATGGTGTGCTTGCGGGTCAGCCACGCGGTCGGCGAGACGGTGATGAAGAACTGGGAGCCGTTGGTGGCCGGGCCGGCATTGGCCATGGCCAGCAGGTACGGCCTGTCGAAGGACAGCTCGGGGTGGAACTCGTCCGCGAACTCGTATCCCGGGCCGCCCGTGCCGTTGCCCAGCGGGTCACCGCCCTGGATCATGAATCCGCTGATCACACGGTGGAAGACCGTTCCGTCGTACAGCGGGTCCTTGGTCTTCTTGCCGGTGGCCGGGTGGGTCCACTCACGCTCGCCCTGGGCGAGCTCCACGAAGTTCCTGACCGTCTTCGGTGCGTGATCCGGCAGGAGCCGGATCTCGATGTCGCCCTGGTTGGTCTTCAGAGTGGCGTAAAGCTGCTCGGACACGATCCGCCTTCCATAGTCCTCACTGACGACTCACGATCCTCGCACGGACCTTATTGCGACGAGTAGCTGCCGAACCGCCCGCGCGGCGTGGCGAACCGTGGCATTGTCGTCGCCGAGCTCCCCTTGCACCGCATTGCCCGGTGTCATCACCGATGACCCGGATGCCCGCCCGCACATGCCACCTTGCCGCCTGACAGGCATGATCCGACAAAGGGTGGAAAGGTGAACCGTGACTTTCCTGGGCCAAACAGCCCCAGACTCGTCCGCCACCGAGGAGGAGGATCCCGTGACCCGCATCGACAGCGTGCGCGCCGCGACCGGTACGGCGAAGGACAGCGTGCAGCACGCCGCGGAAGTGGTGGCGCCCTACGCCGGCCAGGCCAAGGAACAGGCCGCGCACTACGCCCATGAGGCACGCGTACGGCTCGCACCGAAGGTCTCGCACGCCGCACACACGGCAGCCCACCAGGCCCGCACGCAGTACGCAGTGCACCTGGCGCCCCGGGTGCCCCCAAAGGTCGACGAGGCGGCGCACAAGGCCGCCGTTCGTACCCGGAAGGCCGCCCGCCATGCGGCTGATTACACCGTTCCGCGCGTGGAGAGCGCCGTGGCGGCCGCGCAGCCGGTCGCCGAGGAAGCCGCGGCCCGCTCGGCGGCTGCCCTGGCCGCGCTGCGCGGGCACGTGACCGCCAAGGAGATCAGCAAGCTCGTGAAGAAGCACGAGCGGCGCGCCAAGGCCGGCCGTGCGGCCAGGGGTCTCCTGGTGCTCGGCGTGCTGGCGGGTGGCGCTTTCGCCGCCTGGAAGTGGTGGGACAAGCAGGCGAACCCGGACTGGCTGGTCGAGCCGCCAGAGGCGACCGAGGTGTCCGACCGAGCCCCGCTGAGCTCGGTCGACGGCACCGGCCCGCTCGACCCGGAAGTGCAGGCCAAGCAGGCCGATGCCGAGGCGACCGACCGCGACGAGCGGCGCTGACCGCGACCGTCCGTAGAACGGTGAAAGGTGCCGGGAGACCATGGTCTCCCGGCACCTTTCACCGTTCCCCCGGCCATCAGGCGGAACACTCTGCCGAAGACCGACGGGCGGGCTCCGGCCGCTGCCCGGCATCGGCTCAGCCGAGCCGGGGGTTCGGGACCTTCCATGAGCGCGGTGTTGTGACGGAGGGGCGGCGCGCCCAGGCTGGGCGGTGTAACCCGAGAAATCCGTGTGGAGGTGGGTGCTCGACGCCCTGGCCGCCGGGCTGCACGGCCCGTACAACACGGTCGGCCCGCACGGCCACGCCACGATGGGCGACCTGATAGAGGCCTGTGTACACGTCACCGGATCGGACGCCGAGCTGCGGTGGGCCTCCCCGGAGGCCGTCGGGGCCGCGGGCATCGAGGGCTGGAGCGATCTGCCGATCTGGGCTCCACCGGGCAGCGAACTCCACGCGGCGGTGCACGCGGATGATGTCTCCCGGGTTCTGGCCACGGGCCTGCGCCGCCGACCGGTCCTGGAGACGGTGAAGGACACCCGGGCGTGGCGTCGATCGCTGCCCGCGAACACCGCCCCGCCCCTCGCGGACGGTCTCTCCGCGGAAAAGGAGGCGGAAGCGCTGGCCGGCCTCGCCTGAGGAGCTTTGCGCCCTCACGCAAAGACCCCCCTGACCGTGTTTCCGCAGGCTAGGGGGGTCTGATCACGTGGAGCCTAGGGGAGTCGAACCCCTGACATCTGCCATGCAAAGACAGCGCTCTACCAACTGAGCTAAGGCCCCGCAACGGCGCTCTGAGCGACCGCCGCAGAACAGAGTACCGGGTGACCCCCTGTATCCCGCAAAATGATTAGGACTCCCCGTGGGCGACCACGCTCCGTAAGATGCACGCGAGGTTCGCACCAGCGAAGGGGAGACGCAGTGGATGCAGCACAACAGGAGACGACGGCGAGAGCCAGAGAACTGCAGCGCAGTTGGTACGGGGAGCCGCTGGGGGCGCTCTTCCGTAGGCTCATCGACGACCTCGGCCTGAATCAGGCCAGGCTTGCGGCGGTACTCGGCCTGTCCGCACCCATGCTTTCCCAGCTGATGAGCGGCCAGCGAGCCAAGATCGGCAACCCGGCCGTGGTCCAGCGCGTCCAAGCCCTGCAGGAGCTGGCAAGCCAGGTGGCCGACGGCAGCGTCAGCGCCGCCGAGGCCACCGACCGGATGGACGAGATCAAGAAGTCCCAGGGCGGTTCTGTGCTCAACAACACCAGCCAGACGACGAGCAGTTCCGGTGCACCCACGGTGCGCCGGGTGGTGCGGGAGATCCAGTCCCTGCTGCGCTCGGTGTCGGCGGCCGGCGACATCATCGATGCGGCGGACACCCTCGCACCGACCCACCCGGAACTGGCAGAGTTCCTCAGGGTGTACGGCGCCGGGCGGACCGCGGACGCGGTCTCCCACTACGAGGCCCATCAGGGCTGAACCAGGCGGGCTAAGCGGCAATACGTCGGACGGGGAGCGGGCGCAGCGCAATGGGTGAGGTCTTTGCCGGTCGGTACGAGCTGATCGATCCGATCGGACGCGGTGGAGTAGGCGCCGTCTGGCGCTCCTGGGACCACCGGCGCCGCCGGTATGTGGCGGCCAAGGTGCTCCAGCAGAGCGATGCGCACACCCTGCTGCGCTTCGTCCGCGAGCAGGCGCTGCGGATCGACCACCCCCATGTACTCGCCCCTGCCTCCTGGGCCGCCGATGACGACAAGGTGTTGTTCACCATGGACTTGGTGAGCGGCGGCTCGCTCGCCCATGTCATCGGTGACTACGGCCCTCTGCCTCCTCGCTTCGTCTGCAACCTGCTGGACCAACTGCTGGCGGGTCTCACCGCGGTGCACGCGGAAGGCGTGGTGCACCGCGACATCAAACCGGCCAACATCCTGCTCGAGGCCACCGGGACGGGACGGCCGCATCTGCGGCTGTCCGACTTCGGCATCTCGATGCGCAAGGGTGAGCCGAGGCTGACCGAGACCAACTACGTGGTGGGCACGCCCGGTTATTTCGCCCCGGAGCAAATGATGGGCGCGGAACCGGACTTCCCGGCCGACCTTTTCGCGGTCGGCCTGGTAGCGCTCTATCTGCTGCAGGGCCAGAAGCCGGACTCCCAGGCCCTGGTCGAACACTTCGCCACGTACGGGACACCTGGCGCGCCGCAGGGCATTCCGGAGCCCCTGTGGCAAGTGATCGCCAATCTGCTCCAGCCGGACCCGCAGGCGCGGTTCCGTACGGCAACGGGCGCCCGCAAGGCGCTGACCGCGGCCGCCGAGATGCTGCCGGAGCCGGGTCCCGACGACGATCCGGTCGAGGTCTTCGACCAGATCGGCCCGCTGCCGGCCGGTTTCGGCCCGAACGGCCCCGAGCCGGCCGACCGGCCCACGCCACACCCACAGCACCCCGCTCAGCAGTCCCCGGCGATGTCGGAGACGGGCAGCTTCCATCTGGCGCCGCCCCCACAGCAGGCCACACCACTGCCGCAGCAGGTCCAGCCGGCCACTCCCCCCACGCACACCCCCGCGCCCATCCCCACACCCGCGCATCACCCGGCCTCCGCCCCCGTACCCGCGCATGCCCTCTCCCCCCTCCCCGCAGCGGCGTACGACCCCTCCCAGGCCCCGACGTCAGCGGTGCAGCACGACAATCCCCTCACTCATCCATACACCGCCCAGGGCCCGCAGGTTCCCGCTCGAACGGCACCTGCGACCGCGCCCCTCCAGCGCCGACCGGGACCGCCCCCGAAGGTGGCGATCCCGGTACTGCTGGTGGCGCTGCTCTGCTACGCGGTGGGCATCTGGGCGCTGACCCAGTCCTGAACTACCAGGCGGAGGGCCCGTACTGCTGCGTCGGCCCGTCCGGCACGGGCCCGGCGGGTGCCGTGCTCCCGCGCCGCCTGGCCAGCATCGTCCACACGCCGAGCCCGAGCACAAGCGCAGTGCCCGTCCCGATCCCCGCGGCGGCGACGACCTTCATCGTGCCGCTCTCACCGGCCTCGGCGGCGGTCTGGCCCTTCTCCGCCGCTTCCCGGTCGGATCCGGTGAGCCCGAAGCCGGCCGCGGCGGCGTCCCCGTCGTAGTCGGGACCCGGTACCGCCTTGCCGCCGATGTTGACCCGCAGCGTCAGCGGAACAGTCCCCGTGGTGAACTCGCCCACCTTCTTGTCGAGGGTGACAGCGAGGTAGTACCAGCCCGAGAAACGCACGGGCCGCGCCGCCGAGTCGTCGGAGAAGCGGTTGTTGTAGGCGACGGGGGCGGTCGGTCCGAGCCCGTCCGCGGCCTGCTTGCCGTCGTACGACGTGTCCTCGGAGAGCACGGGCCCGCGCGCGGTGTTGTAGAGCGCCGTGGTCAACGCGGGGGAGGCGAATCCACTGTCCTTGGTCATCTTCGCGCCGGCCAGCTCCGCATTGACGGTGAGCTGCTGCCCCCAGTCGAGGGGTACCCGGTAGAAGCGGGTCTGGCCCGGCGCGAGCGTGTCCTTCCACACCCCGTCCCCCAGGGCGCGGGCGTCGTTGAACCCGGTGCCGCCCTCCCGCTTCTGCGGCGTGCCGCTCACGGGGGCGGGCGAAGCCGAGTTCCAGGAAGTCGGCGGAGCGGTCGCGGACGCGCCGCTTGCCAGCCCGGGCTCCCGCATGAAGGCGAGTTCGACCGGCCAAGCCTCGGCCCCGGACGTCTTCTCGCTCGTCCGCACCACCTTCACGTAGTACGGGCCCGCCTGCTGGCAATCCCCGTCCTCCTGGATCCGGCGCGTGGCGTAGTCGGCGATGGGCCGGGCCTGCTCCGAACCGAAGTCGGTGTCGTCGGCGCTGCCGCACTCGTCACCGCCGGTGGTCATCAGAACGATGTCGATGCCGTCGTTGAACGCGACCTTGCTGCCGGGCTTCGGTGCGGCGACCGCCGAGACGAAGGCATTCGACTTGGCATCCAGATCGACGGTGTAGAAGCGCTCCTCGCCCGGTTCGATGCTGTCGGTGTAGATACCGCCCGGATCCAGCCGCGGCCCTTCGGCGCTGCTGGCCGCCCCCTTCACCGGTCTGGCGTCCGGGGCGGTCCTGTACGGCGGCAGGTCGTCCGGACCTGCGGCGTACGCCGCCCCGGGCACGGCCGCCACCACGCACATCGCCGCCGCCGCGACGAGGGCCGTCCGGCCGCTCCTGCTGCGCTGCCTCTTCACGCGCTACCCCTTGTCCTCACTCCGGCCACCCCGCGCCGCACCAAGACCTGCACCGCGAGCAGCGGGACCTTCGCGCCGCCCGCAGTCGCGGCGATCACAGCGACGGACCATCCTGCACCGCCCGGCCCTACGCTGTCCGCCCCCGCGGCTGAATCATCCTTTTCCTCCTGCTTCCCGGTGGAGAGCGGAGCGTCGCCGCCACAGGGTCGCCCGCGAGCCCTACGGCGGCGAGGGCCTGCCTCACCGCGGCCCGGTCCAGCGCCGCCACCCACCGCCCGCCGCCACGCGTTTGCTCACTGGGGTCCCTCACCCGATGGCCCGACTTTGCTGTCGCAACCTATTGATTTGCTCAGGTGAACTCAAGGGCCCAGCTGTCACGGTCCCGCAACGGCACGGAGCCCCGGCCGCATCGCGGCCGGGGCTCCGTCACTCAGGCTTTTTCGACTCACACGCCCGAACCTGCGGGCACGGAGTCGGTCGCCTCCGTCCACAGATCCTGCTCGGCGCGATCCGCCTGGATCTGGCGGTACACGAGGAGCCCGCCGATGGCGGCCAGTGCGACCAGGAGGAGCTTCTTCACCGCGCGACCTCGTCTTTCCTTGACGTAAGGGACCTCTGGCGCCCGACTATACACACCGACCGATACCGATCGGTGACCTCCTCGCAACCCAAGTTCCGCCCCGGCCAAAGCAATCACCGCCGGACAAAGCAATCGGCCCGGACGGAAAATCTCCGTCCGGGCCGACCATCGCGGTGGGGCTAACAGGATTTGAACCTGTGGCCTCATCCTTATCAGGGATGCGCTCTAACCAACTGAGCTATAGCCCCGCGCTGCCCCTGAAGATTAGCGCACGTGGTGGCCAGTCCCAAAATCGGTTCCGGTCCCCTTCGGACGACGGTTACTCGTCCTCGGCGAGCGTCAGCTCGACACCGCCGACGAAGCCCGCCGACAGGTTGTAGATGAACGCGCCGAGCGTAGCCAGGGCCGTGGCCAGCACCACATCGATCACGGCGATCACCGAGGTGAAGATCAGCACTCGGGGCAGCGACAGGAACGACTGCAGATCAAATCCGTTGCTCTCGTTCGACCCGGTGGCCTCGCTGATCGTCCCGCCCACGGTGGAGAAGACGCCCATCGCGTCCATCACCATCCACAGCACCGCGGACGCCACAACCGTGCAGATCCCCAGCGCGATCGACAGCAGGAAGCTGACCTTCATCACCGACCACGGGTCGGCCTTGGCCACCCGCAGCCGCGCCTTACGGGTACGGGGCACCGTACGGGCCCCCGTACGCGGCCGGCGCACCGCAGTCCCCTGCTGACCACCCTGCGCGGCGCCCGGCCCGGGAGCCGGGTACGCCTGCGGCGGGTGGTAGGGCTGCGCACCCGCGGACTGCGGTTCTCGGGTGTCCGTCACGGTTCCCCCCTGGGAGTCCGCGGCAGGGCCACGGGCACCGTTCGCTCCGGAAGCGGCCGCTCCGGCGCCCGTGGCTCCACTCACGCTCTACTCCTCGTGCTCCCCGGCCGAGGGCTGGGTGCCCTCGGCTGCCTCGGCCACGTCGCCCTCGGCGTCTTCGGTCCCCTCGACCTCTTCAGCCTCGCGCCCGGCTTCGGCGTTACGAGCGATACCGACTACGGCATCGCGCTTGCCCAGGTTGATCAGCTGGACGCCCATGGTGTCACGGCCCGTCTCCCTGACTTCGTTGACTCGCGTACGAATCACACCGCCGCTGAGCGTGATGGCGAGGATCTCATCCGTCTCCTCGACCACCAGCGCACCGACCAGCGAACCCCTGTCCTCCACGATCTTGGCGGCCTTGATACCCAGGCCGCCACGACCCTGAACGCGGTACTCGTCCACGTTGGTCCGCTTCGCGTACCCACCATCGGTGGCGGTGAACACGAACGTACCTGGCCGGACGACATTCATCGAGAGCAGTTCGTCGCCCTCTCGGAAACTCATGCCCTTGACGCCCGAGGTGGCGCGCCCCATCGGTCGCAGAGCCTCGTCCGTTGCGGTGAACCGGATCGACTGCGCCTTCTTGCTGATGAGCAGCAGATCGTCCTCCGCCGACACCAGCTCCGCGCCGATCAGCTCGTCGTCACCGCCGCCGTCCGTCTCCCGGAGATTGATCGCGATGACACCACCGGAACGCGGCGAGTCGTAGTCCTTGAGCGACGTCTTCTTCACCAGGCCCGCCTTGGTGGCGAGCACCAGGTAGGGCGCCGCCTCGTAGTCGCGGATCGCAAGGATCTCGGCGATCTGCTCGTCCGGCTGGAAGGCCAGCAGATTCGCGACATGCTGTCCGCGCGCATCCCGGCCGGCGTCCGGCAGCTCGTACGCCTTGGCCCGGTAGACCCGGCCCTTGTTGGTGAAGAACAGCAGCCAGTGGTGCGTGGTCGAGACGAAGAAGTGGTCGACGATGTCGTCCTGCTTCAGCTTCGTACCGCGCACACCCTTGCCGCCCCGCTTCTGCGAGCGGTAGTCCTCGGTCTTCGTCCGCTTGACATAGCCGCCCCGAGTGATCGTGACGACGATGTCCTCCTCGGCGATCAGGTCCTCCATGGACATGTCGCCGTCGAACGGCACCAGCTTCGAGCGCCGGTCGTCGCCGAACTTGTCGACGATCGCCGCCAGCTCCTCGCTGACGATCCCGCGCTGCCGCTCCGGCGAGGCCAGGATCGCGTTGTACTCGTTGATCTTCGCCTGCAGCTCGTCGTGCTCGGCGACGATCTTCTGCCGCTCCAGGGCGGCCAGCCGGCGCAGCTGCATCTCCAGGATCGCGTTCGCCTGGATCTCGTCGATCGACAGCAGGCCCATCAGGCCCTCCCGCGCGACCTCGACCGTGTCACTGCGCCGGATCAGCGCGATGACGTCGTCGATCGCGTCCAGCGCCTTGAGCAGACCGCGCAGAATGTGCGCCCGCTCCTCCGCCTTGCGCAGACGGAACTTCGTACGCCGGACGATGACCTCGATCTGGTGGTGCACCCAGTGCCGGATGAAAGCGTCCAGCGATAGCGTGCGCGGCACCCCGTCGACGAGCGCCAGCATGTTCGCGCCGAAGTTCGTCTGCAGATCGGTGTGCTTGTAGAGGTTGTTGAGCACGACCTTGGCGACCGCGTCGCGCTTGAGCACAATGACCAGCCGCTGACCGGTCCGCGACGACGTCTCGTCACGGACGTCCGCGATGCCGCCGACCTTGCCGTCCTTCACCAGGTCGGCAATCTTCTGGGCGAGGTTGTCGGGGTTCGTCTGGTACGGAAGCTCCGTCACCACCAGGCACTGGCGGTTCTGGATCTCCTCGACCTCGACCACCGCACGCATCGTGATCGAGCCGCGGCCCGTCCGGTACGCCTCCTCGATCCCCTTACGACCCACGACCAGCGCACCGGTCGGGAAGTCCGGTCCCTTGATCCGTTCGATGAGCGCGTCCAGCAGCTCCTCGTGCGAGGCGTCCGGGTGCTCCAGCGCCCACTGCGCCCCCGCCGCGACCTCACGAAGGTTGTGCGGCGGGATGTTCGTCGCCATACCGACCGCGATACCCGCCGAGCCGTTGATCAGCAGGTTCGGGAAACGGGCCGGCAGAACCGTCGGCTCCTGGTTGCGGCCGTCGTAGTTGTCCTGGAAGTCGACGGTCTCCTCGTCGATGTCCCGCAGCATCTCCATGGAGAGCGGGATCATCTTGCACTCGGTGTACCGCATGGCGGCAGCCGGATCGTTGCCGGGAGAGCCGAAGTTTCCGTTGGAGTCCACCAGCGGCATCCGCATCGACCACGGCTGCGCAAGACGCACCAGCGCGTCGTAGATCGAGGAGTCGCCGTGCGGGTGGTACGTACCCATGACGTCACCGACGACACGGGCGCACTTGTAGAAGCCCTTCTCGGGCCGGTACCCGCCGTCGTACATCGCGTACAGCACCCGGCGGTGGACGGGCTTCAGACCGTCCCGTACGTCGGGCAGCGCGCGCGACACGATGACGGACATCGCGTAGTCGAGGTAGGAGCGCTGCATCTCCGTCTCGAGCCCGACAGGCTCGATCCGCAGGGACGGCTCTTCTTCTTCAGTGGTGACAGGAGTGATCTCGTCGGCCATTGCTGGTCAAAATCCTTTCAGGGCGGTCAGCGACAGACCGACTCAGATGTCGAGGAAGCGGACGTCCTTGGCGTTGCGCTGGATGAAGGAGCGCCGCGCCTCGACGTCCTCACCCATCAGCACCGAGAACAGGTCGTCGGCCTGCGCCGCGTCGTCGAGCGTGACCTGGCCGAGAACGCGGTGGTCGACGTCCATCGTCGTGATGCGCAGCTCCTCGGCGTTCATCTCACCGAGACCCTTGAAGCGCTGGATCGAGTCCTCACGGATCCGCTTGCCGTTCTGCTTGCCCAGCTCGACCAGTGCGTCACGCTCGCGGTCCGAGTACGCGTACTCGAAGTCGTCCCGGCCCCACTTGATCTTGTAGAGCGGCGGACGCGAGAGGTAGACGTGCCCGGCTTCGACCAGCGGCCGCATGAAACGGAAGAGGAAGGTCAGGAGCAGCGTGTTGATGTGCTGCCCGTCGACGTCGGCGTCCGCCATCAGAATGATCTTGTGATAGCGGAGCTTCTCGATGTCGAAGTCCTCGTGGACTCCGGTACCGAAGGCCGAGATCAGCGCCTGCACCTCGGTGTTCTGCAGGATCTTGTCGATCCGCGCCTTCTCGACGTTCAGGATCTTTCCGCGGATCGGCAGGATCGCCTGGTACTGCGGATTACGCCCCGACTTCGCCGAGCCGCCGGCGGAGTCGCCCTCGACGATGAAGATCTCGCACTGCGTCGGGTCGTTCGACTGGCAGTCACTCAGCTTGCCCGGCAGCGAGGCGCTCTCCAGCAACCCCTTGCGGCGGGTCAGATCGCGCGCCTTGCGGGCCGCGACCCGGGCCGTGGCGGCCTGGATCGACTTGCGGACGATGTCCGCGGCCTCGTTCGGGTTGCGGTCGAACCAGTCGTTGAGGTGCTCGTGCACGACCTTCTGCACGAAGGTCTTCGCCTCCGTGTTGCCCAGCTTCGTCTTCGTCTGGCCCTCGAACTGGGGCTCGCCCAGCTTCACCGAGATGATCGCCGTCAGGCCCTCGCGGATGTCCTCACCGGCGAGGTTGTCGTCCTTCTCCCGCAGGAACTTCTTCTCGCGCGCGTAGCGGTTGACGAGACCCGTCAGCGCCGCGCGGAAGCCCTCCTCGTGCGTACCGCCCTCATGCGTGTGGATCGTGTTCGCGAAGGAGTACACACCCTCCGTGTACTGCGAATTCCACTGCATCGCGATCTCGACCGAGAGCATCCGCTCCTTGTCCTCGGCGTTGACGTCGATGACTGTGGGGTGAATAAGATCACCCTTGCGCGAATTGAGGTACTTCACGAAGTCGACGATGCCGCCCTCGTAGTGGTACGTCACCGAAAGCGCGGGCACCTCCTCCGGCTCCTCCGCCGAGTCCGCACCCACGACGGCCTTCGCCGACTCGCGCTCGTCGGTCAGCGTCAGGGTCAGGCCCTTGTTGAGGAAGGCCATCTCCTGGAAGCGCCGCGAAAGCGTCTCGAAGGAGTAGTCGGTCGTCTCGAAAACCTCCGGGTCGGCCCAGAACGTCACCGACGTACCCGAGTCGGAGACCGGCTCGTGCCTGGCCAGCGGCGCCGTCGGCACACCCTGCTTGTAGTCCTGGGTCCAGCGGTAGCCGTCACGCTTGATCTCGACCGACAGCCGGCTCGACAGCGCGTTGACGACGGAGACACCGACACCGTGCAGACCGCCGGAGACGGCGTAGCCGCCGCCTCCGAACTTGCCGCCGGCGTGCAGCACGGTCAGCACAACCTCGACGGCGGGCTTCTTTTCCACGGGGTGCATGTCGACCGGGATACCGCGCCCGTTGTCGACCACCCGTACTCCGCCGTCGGCAAGGATCGTGACGTCGATGGTGTCCGCGTGACCGGCCAGGGCCTCGTCGACCGAGTTGTCGACGACCTCGTACACCAGGTGATGAAGTCCACGCTCGCCGGTCGAGCCGATGTACATGCCGGGCCGCTTGCGGACCGCGTCCAGTCCCTCGAGGACGGTGATTGCGCTGGCGTCGTACGAGGCGGTGACCTCGCCGTTCTCACCGGCAGTGGACGGAATGTTCTCGTTGGGGTTGCCGGAATCGGCCACGAAGCGCCCTTTCTGGCACAGCACAAGCCGGTCTCCGGGCAGGCGGGAGCGGCTGCGTCGTTCGACATGTTCCGCAAGTGGGCGGGATTAGTTATCAGTCTACCGGTAGCGCCGACATGAATGGGGGTTTGCCGGTACCTGAGTCCGCATGTGCCGCCCTGAACCTCCGTCTCCCGACTCCCCATATTCAGGATGGGGCCCCAAGAGGCTCACGCGGGCATCCAGCGCTTTCGGCCTGTCAACCTCCCGCTACGGTGAGGGACACCTCCTCCTCGCGAGGCCTCCGTGCAGGAGCGTTCCATTCCGCAACCGCCCCGGCGGCCCCGCGTCGGACACCTCGGGGGCCCACTGCCGTACGGGACGAGGGTGCGGCGGGACCGGCTGCGCCGGGAGAGCTGCACGTCTCCGGGGCCCCTGGGGAACGGGTCATGGGACCACGAGGGAGCGGGCCGGCAGCCAGGGGCCGGGGCGGTCTGAGGCGGGAAGGACGGTCAGAGTGAGGTCGCCCACCTCAGCCGTGCGTGTCAGCCGCGCTGTCAGCCGTAGGTGTCGCCCGGCCCCGTGCTCCCCGGCGCCCGCAACGGCCCGAACCGGCGCGACGGCCCGCCGGGCCCCAGCACCTTGATCAGCCGCACGGTTCCCTGCCCAAGATCCGCGTTCAGTCGCGCCACCAGCTGTGGTGCGAGCAACCGCAGCTGCGTCGCCCACGCCGTCGAATCACACTGCACCGTCAGCACACGCTCAGCAGGATCGTCGTCATACCGCAGCGGAACGCAATGTTTCGCCAGATCGTCCCCGACGATCTCCGGCCAGCGCCCCATCACCCCGCCCACGGCCATCGGCATCTCCCAGCCGCGCTCCGTCTTCAGCCGTTCCAGCGCTGCCCCGAGCTGCAGTGGATCCCGGCCGTCCGCCCGCGCGCCCGACCGCAGTCCACCCCGCCCGGCCTGCCTCTTCTGCTGCACCGCGGCCCCACGGGCCCGCGCCTGCTCCTTCGCCGCCGCCAGCGCCTGGCGCGCCAGATCCACCCCCGACGCCTCCGGCACCTTCCGCTCCCCGTTCACGCCCGGCTCACCTCGCCCCCGGCCACCGCGAAGCGGGCACCGACCAGAACACCCGGCACATCGTCGTCCACAGCCGCCGTCACCAGCACCTGCTCGCCCGGCGCCACGAGCTCCGCCAGCCGCTCCCGCCGACGGGCATCCAACTCGGCGAAAACGTCATCCAGTACCAGGACCGGCTCATTGCCCTCGGCCCGCAACAGGTCGTACGAAGCCAGCCGCAGCGACAGCGCATACGACCAGCACTCTCCATGGCTCGCATAACCCTTCGCAGGCAGCTGACCCAGCTTCAGCACCAGATCGTCACGGTGCGGCCCGACCAGGGTCACCCCCCGCTCGATCTCCTGCTTACGCGCATCCGCCAGCGCCGTGAGCAGCTGCTCGTACAGCTCCTCACGCGAATGAACCCCCGGCAGCCCACCGCTCACAAAGCTGCGGTACTCGAACGAGACCGGTCCGCCACCAGGCGCCAGTTGCTCATAGGCCTTGTCGGCCAGCGGCTGAATCGTCGCGATCAGATCGAGCCGCTGTGCCAGCAGCTCCGCTCCCACACGCCCGAGATGCTGATCCCAGACATCCAGCGTCGACAGATCCACCCCGCGCCCACCATGGCGACGGGCCATCGCCGCCGACTTCAGCAGTGTGTTCCGCTGCTTCAGCACCCGCTCGTAGTCCGACCGCACCGCGGCCATTCGCGGCGAGCGTGCCGTGATCAACTCGTCCAGGAACCGCCTGCGCTCTCCCGGATCCCCCTTGACCAGCGCCAGGTCCTCGGGCGCGAACAGCACCGACCGCACGATTCCCAGCACATCACGGGGCCGGACCTGTGAAGACCTGTTGATCCGCGCACGGTTCGCCCGGCCCGGATTGAGCTCCAGCTCGACCAGCTGTTGCCGCTCCCCCTGCACCACGGCAGCGCGAATGACCGCCCGGTCCGCTCCCATCCGCACCAGCGGAGCGTCCGAGGAAACCCGGTGGCTGCCCAGCGTCGCCAGATAGCCGACCGCCTCGACGAGGTTCGTCTTGCCCTGGCCGTTCGGACCGACAAAAGCGGTGACGCCCGGATCGAGAGGGACCTCGACCCGGGCGTACGAGCGGAAGTCGGCCAGCGACAGATGCGATACATGCATGGATATGCGCGGACCTCCCCCGACTGCTTTCAGCTCTTTCGTTACAGCATGGGCTCGACCGCGTGACCACCGAACTGGTTACGCAGAGCCGCGATCATCTTCATCTGGGGGGAGTCGGTCTGACGCGACGCGAAGCGCGCGAACAGGGAAGCCGTGATGGCGTGCAGCGGTACCGCGTGGTCGATCGCCGCCTCCACCGTCCAACGGCCTTCACCCGAGTCAGCGGCGTAACCGCGCAGCTGCTCAAGGTGCTCGTCCTGGTCCAGCGCATTGACCGCGAGGTCGAGCAGCCAGGAACGGATGACCGTGCCCTCCTGCCAGGACCGGAAGACCTCTCGGACGTCCGTGACCGAGTCGACCTTCTCCAGCAGCTCCCAGCCCTCGGCATACGCCTGCATCATGGCGTACTCGATGCCGTTGTGAACCATCTTCGCGAAGTGCCCGGCTCCGACCTTGCCCGCGTGAACCGCCCCGAGTTCGCCCTCCGGCTTGAGGGCGTCGAAGATCGGCTGCACCTTGGCGACGTTCTCGGCGTCGCCGCCGTACATCAGCGCGTAGCCGTTCTCCAGGCCCCAGACACCGCCCGAGACACCGCAGTCGACAAACCCGATGTCCTTCAGGCCCAGTTCCGCGGCGTGCTTCTCGTCGTCCGTCCAGCGAGAGTTCCCGCCGTCCACAACGACGTCCCCCGGAGACAGCAGCTCAGCAAGCTCGTCGATGGTGGACTGGGTCGCGGCACCCGCCGGCACCATCACCCACACCGCTCGCGGGGCCTTGAGCTTGCCCACAAGCTCCTCGAGGCTGTGGACATCAGCGAGGTCCGGATTGCGGTCGTATCCGATGACGGTGTGGCCTGCGCGGCGAATGCGCTCGCGCATGTTGCCGCCCATCTTGCCGAGACCGACGAGACCGAGCTCCATCAGTGGTTCCTTAAGCGTTGAGGCGATTCGTACCCGAGACCGAGCCTACGCCCGGCGCGCAAAAGCGGCCCGACAGGAGGGCACGGGCCCGGCTCGTACGTCGAAACCGGCCCTGACCTGCGACGACGGCTGGGCGCAGCTCCTCGGTACGAGACCGGCCGCTGTGACCGGCAGGACGAGGGCCGGTCAGCCCGAGAGCCGTACCGGCATGATCAGGTACTTGTACGCCTCGTCCGCCTCGGCATCCACCGCCGGCCGGCCGCTCAGCAGCGCGGGCTTGGTCGAGGTGGTGAACGAGAGCTGGGCGGCCGGCGAGTCGATCGCACTCAGGCCGTCCAGCAGGAAGGTCGGGTTGAAGGCGATCGAGATGTCGTCGCCCTCGAGCTTGGCGTCGACGCGTTCCACAGCCTGTGCATCGTCGCTGGAACCGGCCTCGAGGATGAGCACACCCTGCTCGAAGCTCAGCCGCACCGGGGTGTTCCGCTCGGCCACCAGCGCCACACGCTTGACGGCCTCGACGAACGGAGCCGTCTCGATGACCGCGATCGAGTTGAACTCGGTCGGGAAGAGGGTCCGGTACTTGGGCAGGTCACCCTCGAGCAGCCGTGTCGTGGTGCGGCGGCCGGCTCCCTCGAAACCGATCAGGCCCTCACCCGCACCGGAGCCGGAGAGAGCGATGGTGACCGTGTCACCGCTGGTCAGCGACTTGGCCGTGTCGAGCAGCGTCTTCGCGGGCACCAGCGCGACCGCGGAGGCGTCCGGGTTCTCCGGCTTCCACAGAAACTCGCGCACCGCGAAGCGGTAGCGGTCGGTGGACGCCAGGGTGACCGTGTCGCCCTCGATCTCGATCCGTACGCCGGTCAGCACGGGCAGCGTGTCGTCGCGCCCGGCGGCGATGGCCACCTGGGCGGCCGCGGAAGCGAAGACCTCGCCGGGCACCGTGCCGGTCGCGGTCGGCATCTGGGGCAGCGTCGGGTACTCCTCCACAGGCAGCGTGTGGAGTGTGAACCGCGAGGAGCCGCAGACCACCACGGCCCGCACACCGTCTGTGGAAATCTCCACCGGCCGGTTGGGGAGCGCCCGGCAGATGTCGGCGAGCAGCCGGCCGGAGACGAGGACCGTGCCGTCCTCCTCCACATCCGCCTCCACCGAGACCCGCGCCGAGACCTCGTAGTCGAAGCCGGAGAGACTGAGAGTGCCGTCCTCCGCCTTCAGGAGCAGGCCCGCGAGGACGGGGACGGGCGGACGGGCCGGGAGGCTACGAGCCGCCCACGCCACCGCCTCCGCGAGTACATCGCGCTCCACCCGGATCTTCACCGGAACCGCCTCCTGCTGTTGCTGGCTCGCCCTGCTGGCCTTCGTCGTCTGGCTGTGTTGCCGGGGACCAGTCTGACGCACGCCACCGACACTCGGTGCGGCTCGGGGTCAAGTCGAGACAACAGGTGCTGGGGGCTCCGGGCTCAAGTTGTGCACAGGCCCCGTTTCGAAGCGGATTCCCAGGTATCTCTATGTGGGAGTAGTAGTAGGGCCTGTGGAAACGGTGGATAACCCTGTATCCGCAGGTCAAGCCCACTATTTTGTCCACTGAGCCTGTGGGTGGAGCCGGTGGACAAGTAGCTCCCGCTGTGGAGAAGCGAAAGTTCTGCACATTCGGTGCACAGGCAGCCCGGTGTACTCCACAGCACCGTCCCCAGCTTTACCCACGTTCCCCACAGCCCAACCGCCCTCCGTGGTGTGACGCCTTTCACTCGCCCCAGTGAGGTCGCGTGTTTCGTTGCCGAACAGTGGACAAGGCTGTGGAGAAGCTCGCAGAAGCTGTGCACAACATGATTTTGCCTGTGGGCCGCCGGTGGACAACTCGGAGGTCCGCCGGCGGCCACCTCCTCCGTCCACAGTCTGTGGACGGCAGTTGATCACAATTCCACAGGGTCCTGACCTGGGGCGAAGAGGTCTCGACCACCACCTCTGTGGACGCAGTCTGGACAACTTTCCAGTCCCCAGGGTGTGGACGGCGGTTTACTCCAGGATCTGTGGAGGAGCGGTCCCATCCGACAGCCATTCGAACAGCGGGAAGGGAACAGGCACGCGGCCCGACCACCGGATACGGGTCGCGCGACGACGAAGGGCGCCCCGGGAGTCGTCCCGGGGCGCCCTTCGTACCTACTGGGCCGGCCGTTGAGCCGGTGTGTGTCAGCCGTTCTTGATGCGGTTGGTGAGCTCGGTGACCTGGTTGTAGATGGACCGCCGCTCGGCCATCAGCGCGCGGATCTTGCGGTCCGCGTGCATCACGGTCGTATGGTCGCGACCGCCGAACTGCGCCCCGATCTTGGGCAGTGAGAGGTCGGTGAGCTCACGGCACAGGTACATCGCGATCTGGCGTGCCGTCACCAGCACGCGGCTGCGCGAAGAGCCGCACAGGTCGTCCACGGTCAGGCCGAAATAGTCGGCGGTCGCGGCCATGATGGCCGGCGCCGTGATCTCCGGGGCGGCGTCCTCGCCGCCCGGGATCAGGTTCTTCAGGACGTCCTCGGTGAGGCCGAGATCGACCGGCTGCCGGTTCAACGACGCGAAGGCCGTGACCCGGATCAGCGCGCCCTCCAGCTCTCGAATGTTGCGCGAGATGCGGGACGCGATGAACTCCAGTACCTCCGGCGGGGCGTTCAGCTGCTCCTGCACCGCCTTCTTGCGGAGGATCGCGATGCGCGTCTCCAGCTCCGGCGGCTGTACGTCCGTGATGAGGCCCCACTCGAAGCGGTTCCGCAGCCGGTCCTCCAGGGTCACCAGCTGCTTGGGCGGCCGGTCCGAGGACAGGACGATCTGCTTGTTGGCGTTGTGGAGCGTATTGAAGGTGTGGAAGAACTCCTCCTGCGTCGACTCCTTGCTCGCCAGGAACTGGATGTCGTCGACGAGCAGGATGTCCATCTCGCGGTAGCGCTTGCGGAAGGAGTCGCCCTTGCCGTCGCGGATGGAGTTGATGAACTCGTTGGTGAATTCCTCCGAGCTCACGTACCGGACGCGCGTGCCGGGGTAGAGGCTGCGCGCGTAGTGGCCGATCGCATGCAGCAGGTGGGTCTTGCCGAGGCCCGACTCCCCGTAGACAAAGAGCGGGTTGTACGCCTTGGCCGGCGCTTCGGCGACTGCGACCGCGGCGGCGTGCGCGAAGCGGTTGGAGGCGCCGATCACGAAGGTGTCGAAGAGGTACTTCGGGTTCAGGCGGGCGGTCGGCTCGCCGGGCCCCGGCGCGGAGACGGGCTGGGACGACGGCCGTCCGCCGCCGGTGGAGGACAGGGCCGGGTTGCCCTGGGGAGACTGCGGGTCGGGTCGCTCATGGCGGTCATGCCGCTCACGCCTGTCGTGCCGGTCGGGGCGCTGCGGGTCGTACGGCGACTGGTCGTACTGCGTCTCGTCATACGCCGGACGCTCACCCTGCGGCCGGTAGCCGTGCTGGGGCTGGGGGGACGCGTACGGGTCGCGTTCCTGGTAGCCGCCGAGCCGGGGCTGCTGCCAGCCGTAGTCGTCCTGAGGAGGGCGTGGCCAGGCACCGGGCTGCGGGCGCTGCTGCTGGTAGTCGGGGTACGCCGGCCTCGCGGTGGGGAGGTGATCGGCGCGCGGGGCCGGCATCTGGTCGCGGTCGCCCTGGCGCTGGTCGTTGCCGGGGCGCTGCGCGTAGCCGTCGTAGGCGTCGCGGTGCGACGGCTCGTCGTAGCGCGATCGTTCCTGCTGTACGGGCGGAATGTGCGGGGCGGGGGGCTCGCCGGCGGAGTCGTCGACGGTGATGGCGATCCGGATCGGGCGGCCGCACTCGCGGCTGAGCGTTTCGCTGATGAGGGGGGCGAGGCGGCCTTCGAGTACGCGCTTGCCCCATTCATTGGGGACGGCGAGGAGGGCGGTGTCGGCCACCAGGGCGAGCGGCTGGCACCGCTCGATCCACTGTTTGTCCTTCGCCTCGATGCCCTGCTGTCCTTCGTCAAGGAGTTGCTCGAGCACTCGTGGCCACACTGCGGCAAGATCGGCAGGTACGTCAGCCACAGAGCACGCTCTCTCACGGGGTCCCACGAAGGTGTGGTTCTTTGGGACGGTCGGGAAGAAAAAGGATTGGAGTCCAGCCACGGTAGTCAGGGCAACGGTACGGTTCAAGTTGTTGTCCACAGCCTGTGCATAGTGGACACCGGCTGAAGCTCCGGTTTGACCGGATGGCGTAGCCGCGCGTACCGTAACCAGGTCGAGTTGTCGATGGCTGCTGCCGCCTGCCTCCGATGGGCAATGATCACGATCTGTGGTTGTGAAGCGGTGCCACTCGGGCGTTTACGCGAGTTCCTCGTGGGCGCACGGTGACAGCCAGGCGATGTCCCGCCACCACACGATTCATTTCTGGAGCCCCCGAGTGAGCAAGCGCACCTTCCAGCCGAACAACCGCCGTCGTGCGAAGACCCACGGCTTCCGCCTGCGTATGCGCACCCGCGCCGGCCGCGCGATTCTCGCGTCCCGCCGTGACAAGGGTCGCGCCCGCCTGTCCGCCTGATCGAAAACAGGTCGTGACGTCGTGCTGCCTACCGAGAATCGGCTGAGGCGGCGCGAGGACTTCGCGACCGCGGTACGTCGGGGAAACCGGGCTGGACGCCCGCTCCTCGTCGTGCACCTACGTTTTTGCGGTGCAACGGACCCGCACGCGCCTGGGGAGAGCGCTTCCCCGACGCGTGCGGGTTTCGTTGTCAGCAAGGCTGTGGGCGGTGCGGTCGTCCGCAACCAGGTGAAGCGCAGGCTTCGCCATCTGATACGCGAACGACTGCCTCAGTTGCCCCCCGGTAGCCTGGTAGTCGTACGGGCGCTGCCCGGAGCGGGCGACGCCGACCATGCTGAGCTTGCCCGAGACCTGGATGCCGCCCTTCTGCGGTTGCTGGGAGGGGTGGCGCGATGAAGTACCCGCTGCTGGCTTTGATCAAGCTGTACCAGTGGACGATCAGTCCGTTGCTCGGGCCGGTGTGCAGGTACTACCCGTCGTGCTCGCACTACGGATATACGGCCATCGACCGGCATGGTGCGGTGAAAGGGACGGCCTTGACCGCTTGGCGCATTCTGCGGTGCAACCCGTGGTCGCCCGGTGGTGTCGATCATGTTCCCGCCCGCAAGCGCCCACGTTGGCACGAACTGTTGCGCAGCGCCTTGCGCGGCAGCAAGGGCGGTCACTCCGCCGCTGAGAACATCCCGGCCGCAGAGAGCTCGCCCAATGCTCAAGGAGCCTGATTAGTGGACACGATTGCCAGCCTCTTCAGCTTTATCACGACACCTGTTTCCTGGGTCATCGTCCAATTCCACTCGCTGTACGGGGCGATCTTCGGCCCGGACACGGGTTGGGCCTGGGGACTGTCCATCGTGTCGCTGGTGGTGCTGATCCGGATCTGTCTGATCCCGCTGTTCGTCAAGCAGATCAAGTCGACCCGGAACATGCAGGCGCTCCAGCCGAAGATGAAAGTGATCCAGGAGCGCTACAAGAACGACAAGCAGCGTCAGTCCGAAGAGATGATGAAGCTGTACAAGGAGACGGGTACCAACCCGCTTTCTTCGTGCCTTCCCATCCTGGCGCAGTCACCGTTCTTCTTTGCCCTCTATCACGTGCTTTCGAAGATCGCTTCGAATGACACCATTGGTGTCATCAATGAGCCGCTGCTGCAGAGTGCGCAGAAGGCACACATCTTCGGTGCGCCGCTGGCCGCGAAGTTCACGGACAGCACGGAGAAGGTCGCGGCGCTGAACGCGTCGCTGATGGACGTCCGCATCGTTACCGCGGTCATGATCATCCTGATGTCGCTGTCGCAGTTCTACACGCAGCGCCAGCTGATGCAGAAGAACGTCGACCTGTCGGTCAAGACGCCGTTCATGCAGCAGCAGAAGATGCTTATGTACATCTTCCCGGTGATCTTCGCCGTGATGGGTATCAACTTCCCCGTCGGTGTCCTTGTCTACTGGCTGACCACCAACGTGTGGACCATGGGCCAGCAGATGTACGTGATCAACCAGAACCCGACCCCCGGAAGCAAGGCCCAGGACCAGTACCTCCAGCGTCTGCTGAAGAGCGTCGGCGCCCATGGCCAGGTCCGCGGACGCCGTAAGCGCGGAGTCGTCCAGGCGCTCGTCGCCAAGGGCACCGACCGCAACGACAACGAGCGACGCTTCGTCACCGGGCTGGCCAAGCAGGGGCTGGTCGCGCAGGCCGACGGCACGGTGATCAAGAGCTCCGAGCCCACCGTGGACGCGGGGGCGGCCGGGATGGCCAAGCGGCAGCAGCCCAAGCGGCAGACCAAGGCGAAGCGCCAGGCGGCCACTCCCGGAGCGGGAGTCGGAACGGCCGAGGTTGCCGAGGCGGGCGCCAATACCTCGCTCGAGAAGCAGGACGGATCGCAGGATGCCGGGTCGAAGCCGCCGGCCACGAAGTCTGCTTCCGGTTCACCCCGTCAAGCCAAGCCGGGACAGCGCAAGGGCCAGCAGCGGCCCAAGCACCCGTCCTCCAAGAAGTAAGAAGGAGCCCATCCCGTGACGGAAGGCACCACCTCCGCCGCCGCTGAGGGTGGCGACACCCTGACCCGCCTTGAGCAGGAGGGGGAGATCGCGGCCGACTACCTCGAGGGCCTGCTGGACATCGCCGACCTCGACGGTGACATCGACATGGACGTCGAGGCCGACCGAGCCGCAGTTTCCATCATCAGTGACTCGGCCAGTCGTGATCTGCAGAAGCTGGTCGGCCGTGACGGTGAGGTCCTGGAGGCTCTCCAGGAGCTGACCCGGCTGGCGGTACACCGGGAGACCGGTGACCGGAGCCGTCTGATGCTGGATATCGCCGGGTTCCGCGCCAAGAAGCGTGAGGAGCTTGCGGCTCTGGGTGCGAAGGCTGCGGACGAGGCGAAGAACAGCGGTGAGCCCGTAAAGCTCGAGCCGATGACCCCGTTCGAGCGCAAGGTCGTGCACGACGCTGTTGCGGCCGCCGGCTTGCGCAGCGAGTCCGAGGGCGAGGAGCCGGAGCGCTTCGTCGTTGTGCTCCCGGTCTGATCGGCTCCCCAGTGTGGTCGGCCCCGTCTGTTCGCAGGCGGGGCCGATCTTGTCAGCCTGATAGGTCAGCTACGACAGTGCGGTACGGAAGGACGGTCCCCGTGACGGAGGCAGCGGAGCTCCCCCCGGCCCCGGAAGAGGCGAGGGCGGTATTCGGCGAGTGCTTCCCGGAAGCTGTCCGGTACGCGGAGCTGCTGGCGGACGCGGGCGTCAAGCGGGGGCTGATCGGGCCTCGTGAGGTGCCGCGGTTGTGGGAGCGGCATCTGCTGAACTGCGCCGTGCTCTCCGAGGTGGTGGCCGAGGGTGTTTCGGTTTGCGACGTGGGTTCGGGCGCCGGTTTGCCCGGCATTCCCTTGGCGCTGGTTCGGCCGGATCTGAAGATCACCCTGCTGGAGCCACTTCTGCGGCGTACGAACTTTCTCCAGGAAGTGGTGGAGCTGCTGGGACTGGACCACGTGACCGTGGTCCGGGGCCGGGCCGAGGAGGTTTTGGGCACGCTCCCGCCGGTGCATGTGGTGACAGCGCGCGCGGTGGCGCCGTTGGACCGGCTGGCCGGTTGGGGCGTTCCCCTGCTGCGTCCGTACGGAGAGATGTTGGCGCTGAAGGGAGACACCGCCGAGGAGGAGCTGGTGGCGGCGAAGTCCGCGCTGGCCAAGCTGGGTGTGGTGAAGACCTCAGTGCTGCACGTGGGTGCAGGCGTGGTGGATCCGCTGTCCACGGTGGTGCGGGTGGAGGTCGGGGAAAGCCCCGGCGGGGTTCGGTTCGCCACGAAGCGGGCCAAGGCGGCTCGGGCCGGCCGCGCCCGTCGGCGGCGTTGATCTGTACCGTCTACCAGCGGTGCTCCATACAAGCTGCCAAACGTACGCATTTCGGAGTGTCGAAGCAGTCTGACGTGGCTATCCGTGCATCGTGTTTCACGTGAAACGTCGCTCTCTGCTGCACGGAATCATCAGTCGCGGTCGGGCGGCTACTTCGCCGCGTGATCGCAAGTCTCCTGGGGTCCCCCAGTTGTCCACAAAGGTGGATTCATCCACAGGAGAACGGCCCTCGCTGGTTCACAACCCCGAAAGCATGGCAGGCTCTGCTCATTGCGAGCCTGATGTCGAGGAGAGTGAATCCTTGCGGTCCGACGCCAACATCGCGGGACCGATGACCGATCCGGTCCCCGGTCCCCGTACCGAGTCGGTGGGGGAGGATGTTTCACGTGAAACACCGCCTCCGATGGACGACACCCCTATTGGTCGTGCTGCCCAGCTGGCGGTGGAAGCCCTCGGCCGCGCCGGCGAGGGCTTGCCCAGGCCTGAGCAGACGCGCGTCATGGTGGTCGCCAACCAGAAAGGCGGCGTAGGTAAGACCACTACCACGGTCAACCTCGCCGCGTCCCTTGCGCTGCATGGCGCTCGGGTCCTGGTGATCGACCTCGACCCCCAAGGCAATGCCTCCACTGCCCTGGGTATCGACCATCACGCCGAAGTCCCATCGATCTACGACGTCCTGGTGGACAGCAAGCCGCTCTCGGACGTGGTGCAGCCGGTTCCGGATGTCGAAGGCCTCTTCTGTGCCCCCGCCACGATCGATCTCGCCGGTGCGGAGATCGAGCTTGTGTCGCTGGTGGCGCGGGAGAGTCGGCTGCAGCGGGCGATCCAGGCGTACGAGCAGCCGCTGGATTACATCCTCATCGACTGCCCGCCTTCCCTTGGACTGCTGACGGTCAACGCGCTGGTTGCGGGAGCCGAGGTGCTGATCCCCATCCAGTGTGAGTACTACGCCCTGGAAGGCCTCGGCCAGCTGCTGCGGAACGTCGATCTCGTGCGCGGTCACCTGAACCCCACGCTGCATGTGTCGACGATTCTCCTGACCATGTACGACGGCCGGACCCGGCTGGCCTCGCAGGTGGCGGACGAGGTGCGTAGCCACTTCGGCAACGAAGTGCTGCGTACGAGCATCCCGCGGTCCGTGCGGATCTCGGAGGCGCCGAGCTACGGCCAGACGGTCCTCACCTATGATCCGGGCTCTAGTGGTTCGCTCTCCTATTTGGAAGCTGCGCGCGAGATCGCGCTGCGCGGGGTCGGATTGCACTATGACGCCCAGCACGCCCACTCGGGCGGCCGGAACAGCCAGCAGAACATGTCGGAGGGGATCCAGTGAGTGAGCGACGTAGAGGGCTGGGGCGCGGACTGGGTGCGCTGATCCCTGCCGCTCCGCAGGAGAAGGCCGTTCCCGCCATGGGGACTCCTGCGACTTCTCCCACTGGCGTTCCGGTGTTGACTGCGGAGCGCGGTGTGGCGGCTGCGAAGGTCGCCTCACTTCCGCAGAGCGCCGTTTCACGTGAAACGGAAGTGCCGGCACAGGTTGCGGAGCCCGCAGCTGAGTCGGTGGCCGAGCCGGTAGCCGGGGCCACGTTCGCCGAGTTGCCGCTAGATTCGATCACGCCCAACTCGCGCCAGCCGCGCGAGGTGTTTGACGAGGACGCGCTCTCCGAGCTCGTCACCTCCATCCAGGAGGTGGGGCTCCTCCAGCCAGTCGTCGTACGGCAGCAGGGGCCCGAGAGCTATGAGCTCATCATGGGTGAGCGGCGCTGGAGGGCCTGCCGTGAGGCGGGTCTGCAGCGGATCCCCGCGATCATCCGGGCCACGGACGACGAGAAGCTTCTCCTGGACGCGCTTCTGGAGAACCTGCACCGTGCTCAGCTGAACCCGCTGGAGGAAGCGGCGGCATACGACCAGCTGCTCAAGGACTTCAACTGCACGCACGACCAGCTGGCCGACCGGATCGGGCGTTCGCGTCCGCAGGTTTCCAACACCCTAAGGCTCCTGCGGCTGTCGCCGTCGGTTCAGCGCCGGGTAGCTGCCGGCGTGTTGTCGGCCGGCCACGCTCGGGCCCTGCTCTCGGTGGACGACTCCGAGGAGCAGGACAGGTTGGCGCATCGCATTGTGGCCGAGGGGCTTTCAGTGCGTGCGGTCGAGGAGATTGTCACTCTGATGGGCTCGGAGCCGTCGAGTTCTGTGAAGCCCAAGGGTCCCCGGGCGGGGGCGCGTGTGTCGCCCGCGCTGTCTGGTCTCGCCGCACGGCTCTCGGACCGCTTCGAAACGCGGGTGAAGGTTGACCTCGGGCAGAAGAAGGGCAAGATCGTTGTCGAGTTTGCTTCGATGGACGATCTGGAGCGGATTCTGGGGACTTTGGCGCCGGGCGAAGGTCGAGTCCTGGAGAACGGGCACCCTGAGGATGAACAGGAATGAGTTGAGCCCTGGAGTGCCGTGTGGTGGGCGGGCTGTGTCCGGTGTATACCGGAACACGGCCCGTCCTTTGCTTTCAGGCGGTATCGATGCAATCGCTGGGTGGATACGATGCGTTCAGCTAGGACGCATCACCTGAAGGCACCTCAAACGGAGAGGGCGGGGCATGCGATCGGTGAGCCGCACCGGACTGATGACAGCAGGACTGGGGCTGGGGGTGGTCGGCGGTTTCGTCGGCAGTCTGCTCCAGGAGCGGAGCGCGCTGACGGCGGCCCGGGACGCGGCAAGTGAGGGAAGTGAGGATCAGCCTTCATGGGTCGTCGGCTCGTACCGCTCACGCTGGACAACCTTCCGGACCTTCCCAAGCGCTGCCGGGCGTGTGTCTTCTGGGAACTTGATCCGGTCAGTGGCGAAGTTGCGGTAAAGGCAGGAACGTCTGAGCTGGAGAAGGAGGCGTGGATCTCCGCTGTTCTTCTCGAGTGGGGGTCCTGCGGTCGGGTCGTCTACGTTGATGAGGTGCCCGTCGGCTTCGTTCTCTACGCGCCTCCGGCTTATGTGCCGCGCTCCACGGCGTTTCCCACGAGCCCCGTCTCTCCTGACGCGGTTCAGCTGATGACCGGGTGGATCATGCCGGGGTACCAGGGGCAGGGACTTGGCCGTGTGATGGTGCAGACGGTCGCGAAGGATCTGCTACGGCGGGGCTTCAAGGCGATCGAGGCGTTTGGAGACGCCCGGTGGAACGAGCCGGCATGTGTGCTGCCGGCTGACCACCTGCTGGCGGTGGGGTTCAAGACGGTGCGTCCCCATCCAGTGCATCCGCGCTTGCGTCTGGAGCTGCGGACGACACTGTCCTGGAAGGAAGACGTAGAGCTTGCTCTGGACAGGCTGCTGGGTGCGGTTCAGAAGGAGCCTGTTCTGCGGCCCCTTTGAAGAATCGTTCTGACAGAGGCAAGGGCCGCCCCTCGGGGCGGCCCTTGTTTCACGTGGAACGGTGCTCTGTCAGGCCTTGGTGGCCCTGTCACCGATGAAGTCAGCGAGGTCCCGCTCGAGGGCGGCCTTCGGCTTGGCTCCGACGATGGTCTTGGCGACCTCGCCGCCCTGGTAGACGTTGAGCGTCGGGATGGACATCACGCCGTACTTGGCGGCGGTGGCCGGGTTCTCGTCGATGTTGAGCTTGACGATCTCGATCGAGTCGCCGTGTTCCGCCGCGATCGCCTCGAGAGACGGAGCGATCTGACGGCAGGGACCGCACCAGGCGGCCCAGAAGTCCACGAGCACAGGCTTGTCGTTCTTGAGAACATCCTCTTCGAAGGAGTCGTCAGTCACGTTCTTCAGGGTGCCGGCCACGGCAGCCTCCTCTTTCTTCCTGGGGTGTGGGGTGGGGTAAGCGTGTGGGTCAGACCGCCGCGGCGGCGGCCTTCTCCTCGTCGCCGAGGGCTGCGAGGTAGCGCTCGGCATCGAGGGCGGCGGAGCAGCCGGTGCCGGCGGCGGTGATGGCCTGCCGGTACGTGTGGTCGACGACGTCACCGGCGCCGAAGACACCGGTGAGGTTGGTGCGCGTCGAGGGAGCATCGACCCGCAGGTAGCCTTCGTCGTCCAGTTCCACCTGCCCCTTGAAGAGCTCGGTACGCGGGTCATGGCCCACGGCGATGAACAGGCCGGTCACTGGCAGCGTGGACGTCTCGCACGTCTTGGTGTTGCGCAAGGTGAGGCCGGAGAGTTTCTGATCACCGTGGATAGCGGCAACTTCGCTGTTCCACGCGAACTTGATCTTCGGGTCCGCGAACGCTCGCTCCTGCATGGCCTTGGAAGCGCGCAGAGTGTCCCGGCGGTGGATGATCGTGACGGACTTGGCGAACCGGGAGAGGAAGGTGGCCTCCTCCATCGCGGTGTCACCGCCGCCGACCACGGCGATGTCCTGGTCCTTGAAGAAGAACCCGTCGCAGGTGGCGCACCAGGAGACTCCGCGCCCGGAAAGAGCGTCCTCGTAGGGCAGGCCAAGCTTGCGGTGCTGGGAACCGGTGGTGACGATGACGGCCTTGGCGCGATGGACGGTGCCGGCGGTGTCGGTCACGGTCTTGATGTCACCGGTCAGGTCGACGGAGACGATGTCGTCGGGCACCAATTCGGCTCCGAACCGCTCAGCCTGGGCCCGCATGTTGTCCATCAGTTCCGGGCCCATGATCCCGTCCCGAAAGCCGGGAAAGTTCTCCACCTCGGTGGTGTTCATCAGCGCGCCGCCTGCCGTGACGGCGCCTTCGAACACAAGCGGCTTGAGCGACGCGCGTGCGGTGTAGAGGGCGGCGGTGTAGCCGGCCGGCCCGGAGCCGATGATGATCACGTTACGGACGTCGCTCACGGGTGTCTTCCTCGTCTCTGCGGACTGCCTACTGCCTACCGGGGCCGGTCAATGACTCTCACCCCACCCAACGGATCCTACGGGGCCCGCATTCCCGGGGTGGTCGAGTGCCCGATGGGTGTGTCAGCGGCGGGGGTAGGTGCGTGACAGCAGAACTTCGCCCTTGCCCGAGAGCGCTGTTTCCTGGCAGGAGGCGTCGACGACGTAAGCCTGTACCACGGAGCTGTCCGAGGCGTGAGGGAGCACGAGCAGATAGGCCTCAGCGCCCTCGAAGGTGCCCAGTTCGGAGGCGAGGAGCGGTTCTGTCCGGCCTGTCCCGGCCTGGACACAGGGGGGGACGGTCGTGGCTGCTTCCGTGTCCCGCAACGGCGAGTGCGGGGCGGTCTGGGCGTCGAGGGACTTCTTTTTCTCCGGTTTCTGACCGGCCGATGATGCCGGGGCAAGAAGCGCCTGGACTCGGCTCTCGAGGGCGGATGCGGAGAACGTGCCAGGTGTGTCGGACGCGACGCCCACACCGCTGTCCGCGGTTTTCTCTGCGCCTCCTTCAGAGGTGTGCAGCGATTGCATCAGGAAAATGCTCATGCCGATCGCGGCCGTGCCGATAACGCCTCCGAGAACGGCGCGGCGCCGCCGTTTGGTTCGTGTACCGCGGCCGGGGCCTGTGGCCGCACGCGGATGGCCGACGGGCCGCGGGGAGGGCGGCGCTTGCGGAGCATGGGAAGGCGATGTTTCACGTGAAACATCGCCTTCGGCGATGGGGGACGTGGCGTCCAGCAGAGCTTCGGCTGCGAGGGCTGCGTCGATGCGTTCCGCGATGTCGGCCGGCATGCGCTGAGGGCCCGGCAGCGTGCCCAGGAGCCCGCGGATCTCGTCCAGGGAGGCTCGAACATCGGCACATAGACGGCATACGTCGAGGTGCTTCTGGACTTCGGCTGTGCGTGGCGGAGAGAGCAGTCCCTCGGTGAGGTCGGAGATCTCAGAGACGTCCGGGTGCCGGATTGCGCCGGTCGTGGATGTCACAGTCGCCCACCTCCGCCCTTCACCGCGTCTGTGTCCTTGGGTTCTGCTGCCGGTGGGACGGATGTCCCCTGCGTCCGGTTCCTTCCCCGGCTGAGGTCGTTGATATCCGGGGCGTCGGTACGCAGATGCCTGAGTATCGGCTGCAGCCTTGCCCGGCCTCGAGCGCAGCGGCTCTTCACCGTCCCGGTCGGCACGTCGAGGATCTGGGCGGCTTCTGCCACCGGATAGCCCTGCATGTCGACGAGGATCAGAACGGCCCGCTGCTCGGGGGGAAGTGTGCGCAGGGCGGCCAGGAGTTCGCGGTGTAGATCCTGGCGCTCTGCGGGCGCCTCGGCCGACTCGTGAGGCTCAAGGAGCTGCTCGAGTCGCTCGGTGTCGTCCATGGGTGAGGTCTTGCGTGAAGCGGCTTTGCGGGCGCGGTCAAGGCAGGCGTTCACCGTGATGCGATGCAGCCAGGTCGTGACGGCGGACTGTCCCCGGAAGGTGTGGGCGGCTCGGTAGGCGGAGACGAGAGCGTCCTGCACCGCGTCTGCGGCTTCCTCACGGTCGCCCAGCGTGCGCAGGGCCACGGCCCACAGGCGGTCCCGGTGGCGGCGGACGATCTCACCGAAGGCGTCGGGATCGCCCGCGACATGACGAGCCAGCAGATCCTGGTCGCTTGCGCCGCCCGGGTTGGCGTCGTCCAACGGTGAACCCCCTCCCCCTGCTGTCCTGGTCAGCCCGAGAACTTCACGTCCGTGATCGCCTGCTTGTATCCGGCGCTGCTGAACTCGTCTCCGTCGGACTTCGGAACCTCGGTGAGCCAGACGAGGACGTACCGGGTCTTCACCGGAGCCGGGGCGGCGAGTGCGGCAGTGGTGCCCTGCGTCTCGGTGGTGGCGATCTTCTTCATCGAGTCGACGGGGGTGGACGACGACATCGAGTCCGTGCCGTACAGGGTGACCGTGGTGTGGTCACCACCGAAGCGGAGCCCTATCGAAGCGGCCGAAACGTTCTGGTCGGAACCGAGGTCGTAGATGATGCCGATGCCCTGCTTGAAGGGTGCGAGCTTCGGTCCGTCTATGAAGCTCTTCGACCGCCAGTACGTCGAGCCGTCGCCGTCATAGGTGTTCTTGACGCCGTCGGCGTTCTGCGGCTTCCCGTCGGGGTAGTACTCCTCGGCCCCCTGGACGGCAATCGGCTTAGGGGCAGTCTTTACCGGCTTTTCGTCGCTGTCCGTCGTCTGTGTCCCGCCCGGGCCGGCGGAGCCCCGGCGGTCGAGAAGAGTGTCTGCCAGTTGCCAGCTGCCCAGCCCCAGTGCGGCGATGAGCAGCGCGGCAACACTCCACTTCAGGGCTTTTCCCGTCCGGGTCTGCAGCGGGGGCGGCGGGGCAGCCGTCATCGGCTGGGTGGTCGAGGCGGGACGGGACGGCGAGCGTCCGTAGGTTCCCTGCGGGTAGGTGGTGCGCTGGTACTCGGGCGGTGCGGTGAAAGCGGGCTCCGGCGGTCGGATGCGAGGCATGGCCGCGACCGCCTTGGCCAGCTCCTCCGGAGTGGTGCAGGGTGGTTCCTGGCGGGAGGCAGTGGCGCCGTCGTTGGCCAGAGCGCGCATGGCGAGCTCGGCAAGGCCGCGGTGGACGCCCGCCCGAACCTGGTCGGGGGCGATGAGACCCACTCCCTTGGGCAGCCCGGACAACCCGTACGCGTCGTTCTCGTACGGCCAGCGCTGGGTGAGGGAGGCGTACAGCAGGGCGCCGATCGCCTCGGTGTCGGTGCGCTGCGGGTGCTCGGAGGTGATGCCGCGCAGGGCGGCGTTCACGGCGAGGCCGCGGATGCGGTACTGGCCGGAGGAGGTGCGCAGTATGGCGCCTGGCGTCAGCCGGAGATGGGCCAGGCCCTCGCGATGGGCCGCGGCCATGGCTTGGGAGACCTGGCTGACGAGCTGGTATGCATCGTGCGCCTCCATCGGACCGGCCGCCAGGAGAGTGGTGAGTTCGGTGGCGTCCGGAAGCCACTCGTGAACGACGTAGACGAGATCGTTCTCCTCGACAGCGTCCAGGACCTGCACGAAGCGCGGGTCGCCGAGGAGCGCCGACGACCGCGCTGCGGCGAGGACCGAGCGGGCACGCGGGTGCTCTGCGGGAAGAAGGTGGACACCGACGGCCCGGCGGAGCTTTTCGTCGACGGCCCGCCAGCTGCTGAAACCGTCCAGACGGGTGACGCACTCTTCGAGCCGGTAGCGTCTGGCGAGCTTGTGGCCGCTGTGCAGCTCGGGCGCGGCGACGTGCCCTAGGGCGCCGTTCTTCCGCTCGTCGCCCGTTTCCGGGGTGCTCGTATCCGCCGTCTGCTGGGCTTCCGCCACCCCGTCGGCCGTGGCGCCGTCCGCCTTAGCGGTCAGCGGCTCGTCGCCGCTGTTGTCGGCCACGTCGACGGCAGCTGTGCTACGTTCCGCCACCGTCGTTCCTGCCTCCCCATCCGTTGCACGCTGTCGGCCAGTCTGCAAAGCCATGCCAATTGTGCCCACAGTCCGGCGCTATGCACGACACGCGGCGACGGACGATGGTTGTGCGAGAGTCAGCGCCCGAGCCGTCCGCGGACCATTCCGACCATCGCGTTGAGCTCTTCGATGCGCATCCGCTTCGCTGCCACGAGGAAGACGGTCATCAGGACGACACCGCCGCCGACCAGAGAGGCGAGCGAGCCGAGCGCTCCACTGCCGAGGCCCTTGGTGATCGCGAAGGCGACGGCGCCTGCGGCCAGCGCCGCGGGAACACACGCCCCCGAGAGCCGGGCGTACGTACGGATGACGTGCGCGCCGTCGAGATCGCCCCCGAGACGGTTGCGCAGCCGGCGCCAGGCGACGCTTACGCCGACGCCGTAAGCCAAGCCGTACGCGGCGGCCATGCCGACCACCGCCCAGCGGGACGGCAGGACGACGTAGGCCAGCGCCGACACCGCCGCGTTGACCGCGGCGACGATAACGGTGTTGTAGAAGGGCGTCCGGGTGTCCTCGTAGGCGTAGAAGCCGCGCAGCACCACGTACTGCACGGAGTACGGGATCAGGCCGAGTCCGAACGCCATCAGAATGAAGCCCATCGACTGGGCCGCTTCGGCACCCGACGGCCCGAAGAGCAAGGTGCACATGGGGAGGCCGAGGGCGACGAAGGCGAACGAGACGGGCACGATCGCGACGGCGGAGTTGCGCAGCCCCTGGGAGATGTCGTCGCGTACCGCACCGGGGTCGTTGTCGTGCGCGGCCCGTGAGATGCGGGGCAGCAGGGCGGCCATCACCGAGACGGTGATGATGGCCTGCGGCATGCCCCAGATCAGCTGGGCGTTGGAGTAGGCGAGGAAGCCGGCACCGCTGCGGTCGGACGCCTCGCCCGCCGCGGTAGCGAGCTGGGTGACGACGAGGACGCCTGCCTGGTTGGCCAGGACGAAGAAGACGGTCCACTTGGCGAGCTTGACCGTCTTGCCGAGGCCGTGGCCCTTCCAGTCGAAGCGGGGACGGAAGCGGAAGCCCGCCTCGCGGAGGTACGGGATCATCGCCAGGGCCTGGACGACGAGTCCGAGCAGCGTTCCGATGCCCAGGAGCCGGACGCCTTCTGCCGGGATGGTGTCCACGCCCATGCCGGACTCGGCTGCGGTGCCGTAGACCCAGATGAACAGCCCGAAGGTGAAGATCATGACGATGTTGTTCAGGACCGGGGTCCACATCATCGCGCCGAACTTGCCGCGGGCGTTGAGGATCTGGCCCATGACCACGTGCACGCCCATGAAGAAGATGGTCGGCAGGCAATAACGGGCGAAGACGACGGCGACGCCGTTGGCTTCCGGATTGCTGGCGATCGTGTCCGACATGAGGCGGATCAGCACAGGTGCCGCGAACACGGCGGCGACGACGATGACGCCGAGGGCCACCATGACGAGAGTCAGCAGGCGGTTGGCGTAGGCCTCGCCGCCGTCCTCGTCGTTCTTCATGGCGCGTACGAGCTGCGGCACGAAGACGGAGTTGAGGCCGCCGCCGACGGTGAGGATGTAGATCATCGTCGGCAGGGTGTAGGCGATGGTGAACGCATCGCCGAGTACCGCGGCGCCCAGGGCCGCGGTGATCACCAGGCTGCGGACGAATCCGGTGAGCCGGGAGACCATCGTGCCGGCCGCCATCACGGCACTGGACTTCAGCAGTCCCGATGCACGACCTGACTTCTTCGGGGCTGGCGCGGCGACCGGCCCGGGTTCGGGCTGGGAACCGGGGGGGCGGTCGTTGTCCTGCTGGTCGCGGAAGAGGTGTGCGAACGCGTCCGGCTCCGGCTCTTCCTCACCGGCCCGGGTGACCAGGTCGTCCACCCCGACGAACTGGGTGGTCCGTGCATCGTCGCCGTAGGGGAGGTGGCGGGAGGGCCCGTCCGGTTCGGGTGCCGGTGTCTGAGCCCACACCTGCGGGTCCGGGGCGTGCACAGGGGCCGCAGGCTGCTCGTAGAGCGGCTGCGTCGCCTGGTAGGTGCCAGGCGGCGGCGGGGGGTGCGAGGCGCGGTCGTAGAGGGCCTCGGCCACGGGGTCCTGGGCGGCGAGGTCCTGCTCCCGGTACGGATCGTGGTCGTAGGCGTCCTGCAGATAGGGGTCGGAGACAGGCGGGGACTGCGCGGGGACCTGCCCCGGCCCCGGTGGCCCTGGAACGGCCCCCGGTGTCGCGGCAGTGCCACCCGCGCCCTGTCCGCGGTCACCGTCGTACGGCGCGTTCATCGAAACCCCACCTCATCGTCCCCGGGCCGACCGGCCACGCCATCGCTCAACGGTCCACTTTCTCACCCGTGCCGGATGGGTTGCCGCTTTCCGGTCCGGTGTCCGGCGTCGGGTCACTCTGCTGCTCGGCGCCGTCCACCTCCTCAGGGTTCCTGGCGGACTCGCCGACTGCCCCGCCTGCCGGTGCCGTCGCTTCCGCGTCCGTCGCTTCCCTGCCGTCGGCCGTCGTGCGCGCCGCTGCCCGCTTGCGGTGCGAGTACATCCTGATGCCGGCGAGGACAAGGAGAAGCACACCGCCGGCGATCACGAGCATCACCGTAGGAGTGATCTCGGTGGCTTCCACGGTGAATCTTCTCGCCTCTCCGTAGCGGACCCCGTCCTCGGTGTAGAGCTGGGCGGTCACCTCGACCGGTCCGCTGGCCGTGGCGTTGGCGGTGAATTTCACCGACTGGCTGTGGCCTCCCTGGACGGCCACCGGCTGTTCCGCCTCCGCCTCGTCCCCGAACTTGAGCCGGTTCGGCTTGTCCGAAGTGAGCCGGAGCACCAGGTGGTCGACGCCCTGAACCAGGCCGTTCTGAACGGTCACCGGGATCGTCGCGCTGCGGCCGGAAAGGGTCGCGTCCGACTTCGGAATCAGCTGGACCTTCTTGGCGAGACCGATCAGATAGCTCTGTACTGCAGCACGGTACTGGGCGGCCTCCTTCGGCTGGCCGCGCCAGGAGGCCGACATGCCCCGACGGATGGCGTTGCCGAACGGGATGTCGACCCGGTCCTCCGCGGTGAGGATCACCTTGAAGTGGTCGAGCGTGTTCTGGGTGTTCCGGATCTCCTCGAAGGCCGCCCGCGGCAGTTCTTTCTTGCGCAGGGAGACGGGGTAGGAGCCGGAGCCGGGAACGCTCGTGGTGGCGTCGGGGTCGGGCTTGGCCTTTGCCGCTGCCTCCAGGTCGAGCGGCTGCGTCCAGCGGCCCGACTGCAGACCCTGCAGCGCGCTTGCCATGGACTGTGCCTGGCTGGCTGTCGGCATCCGCTGCGGCGCGACGACGATGCTGCGTTCCGCGTTGGTGCTCTGCAGGTTCAGCGCCAGGCTCTGCGCCAGGAACTCCTGGACGGCGAGCGTCGAGCTCTCCGCGCCGGTCATGTCTCCTTGGAAGGCTGTGGAGAGCCGGGCATCGGCGACCACGGCAGTGGTGCCGCCGCCGATGGGCCGGGCCGCGGTCGGTGTGTACGAGAGGTTGCCCCTCTCGCGCATGCTGTCACTGCGGGCGATCACATGATGGGCGCCCGCGGACGTGGCGGTGTTGACGATCGCTGGATCGACGGCACCTTCGACCGGCCATGCGAAGTCGGTGGAGGGCGTCACGTGGAGGATCGTCTCCACCGCCTGCTTGGCTACCTCGGTGGCCGGCCGCAGATGGCTGAGCGACCCGGACACGTGCCTGCCACGGTGTGCCAGAGAAGCGAGATCGGGATCGGCGAACGGAAGAGCGACGACCTTCTGGTCCTGTACGGCGTCCTGAAGTGAGCTCAGCCACTGGTTCGCGATGTCCTGGCTCTTGCCCGCGACAGTGGTGCCGTCGGGACGCCTGACCTCGTAGTTTCTGGTCATCGCGTCAACCGTGGCGAGCAGATCGGGATCGACGAGCCAGGTGACCGGCAGCTCTTTGCCGAGCGAAACGAGCTGTTCCAGCCGCCCGCCCGGGGCCAGCTCCGCTGTCAGGCTGTCGTCCTGGAAGACCGGCGTCTGCTGTTCGTCGGAGCCTGTCTCGGAGGTGAGATGGGTCGAGGAGATGAGCGGCCACGCGAAGGTGAGCTGAGTTTTCTTGTCCGCCGGTTCGGGCTGCCACGGCAGGAGGGTCCGCTCCATGCCCAGGACCTGCGGGTAGGACCGGCTGGCTGTGTGGCCCGCCAGGGACACGCCGACCTGGTAGACACCGTTCGCGTCGAGTCCCAGCTTGTCGACCGGGACTTTGATCGTGAAATCGTGTCCGATCTTGGAGGGCAGCTTCGCGATTTTCACCGTGTACTCGTCGTCGATCTCCGAGAGATCGCCGGGCTCAGGACCCGTGCGCTCGGCGGCTGTGGCGATCGCTGCCCTGCCCGTCATCGGTGGGCCAACCCGAACCCCGACTCGTGCGTCGGTGATCGTCTCCTGGCTCTCGTTCCTCACAGTGCCGGAGATCGTGAGTGTGTCGCCCTCCACAGGAGCGGCGGGGGTCAGTGTGTCGAGAGACACGTCGACACTCTCCGGCCCTGCGGCGGTGGCTGCGTGTGCGGGCGAGGTCGCTGGGACGTACATCAGTCCGGCCAGGAGGGGCGTCCCCGCCAGCAGTACGGCTGCTCGACGCAGCCATCGGCGGGCAGGAGAGGAGCCCGTCCCCTGGAAGTCTGCCGCCTCGGCCACGCGCTCGCCCGTCCCTTGTCGTCAGTGGTCGTCGGTTGTGCGTCCACGCATGGTAACGAGGCCGGCTGTGGGTGAGTGCCGCGGACTGCTCCACATGATCGGACAGAGCACGGGGGTGGAAGGAAACGAGGGCGCTCCCGCCGGCCGGGCCACGTACTCTGTTCTGTTGTGCCGAACGCCAATGAAGACAACCCCAGTGCCCTGAGTCAGGTGCAGCGCCGCGCGGTGAGTGAACTGCTGCGGGTGTCCCCTGTCGCCGACGATCTCGCCCGACGTTTCCGGGACGCGGGCTTCAGCCTTGCCCTCGTTGGCGGCTCGGTCAGGGACGCGTTGCTCGGGCGGCTCGGCAACGACCTCGACTTCACCACTGACGCGCGTCCCGAGGACGTACTGAAGATCGTCCGACCGTGGGCCGATTCCGTGTGGGACGTCGGCATCGCCTTCGGCACGGTGGGATGCCAGAAGGCCGCCGGTGACGGAGACGCGGACCGGTTCTTCCAGATCGAGGTCACCACCTACCGCTCTGAGGCGTACGACCGGACGTCCCGCAAGCCGGAGGTCTCCTACGGTGACTCCATCGAGCAGGATCTGGTGCGCCGGGACTTCACGGTCAACGCGATGGCGGTGGCTCTCCCGGAGAAGGAGTTCATCGACCCGCACGGCGGCTTGGACGACTTGGCGGCACACGTGCTGCGCACCCCGGGGACGCCCGAGGAATCTTTCTCCGACGACCCGCTGCGCATGATGCGAGCTGCCCGCTTCGCCGCGCAGCTGGACTTCGAGGTGGCTCCTGAAGTCGTCGAGGCGATGACTTCGATGGCTGAGCGGATCGAGATCGTCTCCGCCGAGCGTGTGCGTGACGAGTTCAACAAGCTGCTGCTCTCACCCAATCCTTGCAAGGGCCTGGGTCTTCTGGTCGGGACTGGCATCGCCGATCGTGTGGTCCCCGAGCTTCCGGCGCTGCGACTGGAGAGCGACGAACATCACCGGCACAAGGACGTCTACGAGCACTCGCTGACCGTGCTGGAGCAGGCGATCGACCTCGAAGCCCCTCGGGACGAGCCCGGCGGTGGCCCAGATCTGGTGCTGCGGCTGGCCGCGCTGTTGCATGACATCGGCAAGCCGCGGACGCGCCGGTTTGAGACGGACGGCCGGGTCTCCTTCCACCACCACGAGGTGGTCGGCGCCAAGATGACCCGCAAGCGCATGACCGCACTCAAGTACTCCAACGACATGGTCAAGGACGTCTCGAAGCTCGTGGAGCTGCACCTGCGGTTCCATGGCTACGGAACCGGGGAGTGGACCGACTCCGCAGTCCGCCGCTATGTGCGCGATGCGGGCCCTCTGCTGGAGCGGCTGCATAAACTGACACGCTCAGACTGCACCACACGCAACAAGCGCAAGGCGAATGCCCTGTCCCGCGCCTACGACGGCCTTGAGGAGCGCATCGCGCAGCTCAAGGAGCAGGAGGAGCTGGATGCAATCCGCCCGGACCTCGACGGCAACGAGATCATGGAGGTCCTCGGCGTCGGGCCCGGCCCGGTGATCGGCAAGGCCTACAAGTTCCTGCTGGAACTCCGCTTGGAGAACGGCCCCATGGCGCGGGACGCGGCGATCGCGTCACTGAAGGAGTGGTGGGCCACCCAGAACTGAGCCATGTTTCACGTGAAACATGGGGGCGTAGCAAGGGCGATGTTTCACGTGAAACATCGCCCTTTCCCGCGCCTGTCTAGCGCTTCACCGGGCGCGCCATCGCCGCGGCCACCATGGCGTAGAGCACTGCGACCGATACGACCAGGGCCGCCGACCGGCCATCTGGCGGCAAAATGAGGGCGGCCACCCCGGCGGCGCCGACGAATGCCACATTGAACAGAACGTCATAGATCGAGAAGATCCGCCCGCGGAAGGCGTCGTCCACCGAGGACTGAACCACGGTGTCAGTGGAGATCTTCGCTCCCTGGGTGATCAGTCCGAGAACGAAGGCAGCGAACATCATGGGCCCCGGCGTGAACCGCAGGCCGAGAGACGGCACCAGCACGGCTGCCGACGCGGCGCAGGCCGCGATCCACCCGTACGACCCGAGCTTGCTCACCGCCCACGGTGTCACCACCGCCGCCGCAAAGAATCCGGCGCCCGACAGGGCGATGGCGAGGCCGAGCAGAGCCAGGCCATCGGACTCCTGCTCTGTCCAGGCGTAGCGGCACAGCATCAGCACCATCACAGTCAGCGACCCGTAACAGAACCGCAGGACGGTCATGGCGGCCAGCGCCAAGGCGGCCGTCCGCCGCTCCGCCAGATGGCGCAATCCTCCTGCCAGTCCGCGAGCCGTCATGGCCGCGGCCGCGGACAGTCCAAGACGCGCGGCATCAGGTTCGAGATCGGGTCCCAGTAGAGCTGTAGCGATACGCAGCGACGCGACCGCGGCAGCCAGATAGAGGCAGGCCCCCACCAGGACGACGGCCACATCGGAGTCGGCACCCACCAGTCGCATGGCGAAGGCGAGCCCTCCACCGGCGGTCGCCGCGAGCGTACCCGCGGTCGGCGAGACCGAATTGGCCATCACCAGCCGGTCGGCATCCACGACACGGGGCAGAGCGGCCGAAAGGCCCGCCAGAACGAAGCGGTTGAGAGCGGTGACGGACAGCGCCGAGACGTAGAACAGCCAGTCCGGGACGGAGGCGAGAATCAGCAGCGCTGTCACGCACGCCAGCGCCGCCCGCAGCAGATTGCCGTAGAGAAAAACCTGCCGACGCCGCCAGCGGTCCAGCAGGACGCCCGCGAACGGGCCGATCAACGAATACGGCAGGAGTAGTACGGCCATGGCCGAGGCGATGGCCGCAGGCGATGTCTGCCGCTCCGGAGAGAACACGACGTACGTGGCAAGGGCCACTTGGTAGACGCCGTCTGCCGACTGGGAGAGGAGTCGTACGGCGAGCAGGCGGCGGAAATCCCTCAAGCGCAGGAGTACGCGCAGATCACGTACGACAGGCATGTGCGCAAGCGTCACATACGAGGAGGGTCCCCGGGCACATTGCCCGGGGACCCTCCTCGGCACGCTCGCGGAAGCGCCCGTCCTACAGGCGCGCCGCGCTGTCTCCTGCTGACGCGCTGCGCCCTGTCTCGCCAGCGCGCTGCGCCCTGTCTCGCTAGCGCTCGACTTCCCCGGCGATGAACTTCTCCACGTTCTCGCGCGCCTCGTCATCGAAGTACTGAACCGGCGGGGACTTCATGAAGTACGAGGAGGCCGAGAGGATCGGGCCACCGATCCCGCGGTCCTTGGCAATCTTCGCAGCGCGCAGGGCGTCGATGATGACACCCGCGGAGTTCGGGGAGTCCCAGACTTCGAGCTTGTACTCCAGGTTCAGCGGAACGTCACCGAACGCGCGGCCCTCAAGACGCACGTACGCCCATTTGCGGTCGTCCAGCCACGCCACGTAGTCCGACGGGCCGATGTGGACGTTGTTCTCGCCCATGTCGCGGTCGGGGATCTGCGAGGTGACGGCCTGGGTCTTCGAGATCTTCTTCGACTCGAGGCGGTCCCGCTCGAGCATGTTCTTGAAGTCCATGTTGCCGCCGACGTTCAGCTGCATGGTGCGCTCGAGGAGCACACCGCGGTCCTCGAAGAGCTTCGCCATCACGCGGTGCGTGATGGTGGCGCCCACCTGGGACTTGATGTCGTCACCGACGATCGGCACCCCGGCCGCGGTGAACTTGTCCGCCCACTCCTTCGTGCCGGCGATGAAGACCGGAAGAGCGTTGACGAAGGCGACCTTGGCGTCAATGGCGCACTGCGCATAGAACTTCGCAGCGTCCTCGGAACCGACGGGCAGGTAGCAGACCAGAACGTCGACCTCACGGTCCTTGAGGACCTGGACGACGTCGACCGGCGCCTCGGCGGACTCCTCGATGGTCTGGCGGTAGTACTTGCCCAGACCGTCGAGGGTGTGACCACGCTGGACGGTGATGCCCTTGCTGGGCACGTCGCAGATCTTGATGGTGTTGTTCTCGCTGGCCCCGATGGCGTCCGAGAGGTCCAGGCCGACCTTCTTCGCATCGACGTCGAAGGCGGCTACGAACTCGACGCCCCGCACGTGGTATTCGCCGAACTGAACGTGCATGAGCCCCGGCACCTTGGCCGCCGGGTCGGCGTCCTTGTAGTACTCGACGCCCTGCACCAGCGAGGCGGCGCAGTTGCCCACGCCGACGATGGCTACGCGAACCGAACCCATTGGCGGTTGCTCCCTGTGTGTACTCGACGAAGCTCTGCGGGTGCAGAGCCTCACTTGGCGGTGTCGTCGGACGGATCCGGCGGGTTGGGGGATCCGGGGGGCGTCCCCCCGGAGGCCGCCCCACCCCCGTGCCGGGGCAGACCGCCCGTCTCTCCAGATGTGTTGTCCTGCTGAGCGGAGCCGGCACCGGGTCGTCGCTGATCCCGGCCCGCCCGCTCGCTCTCGATGAGCTCGTTCAGCCAGCGCACTTCGCGCTCCACGGACTCCATGCCGTGCCGCTGCAGCTCAAGCGTGTAGTCGTCGAGGCGCTCGCGGGTGCGGGCCAGGGAGGCGCTCATCTTCTCGAGACGCTCCTCAAGCCGGCTCCGGCGGCCCTCCAGCACCCGCATCCGCACCTCCCGCTCGGTCTGCCCGAAGAAGGCGAAGCGGGCGGCGAAGTGCTCGTCTTCCCAGGCGTCCGGGCCGGTGTGCGAGAGCAGCTCCTCGAAGTGCTCCTTGCCCTCGGCCGTGAGCCGGTAGACGATCTTGGCGCGGCGCCCCGCGAGGGATGCGGCGAGCGCATCCTCCGGCGCACTGCCCGGTTCCTCGATCAACCAGCCGTTGGCGACCAGCGTCTTGAGGCAGGGGTAGAGCGTTCCGTAGCTGAACGCGCGGAACACTCCGAGCGAGGTGTTGAGCCGTTTGCGCAGCTCATAGCCATGCATCGGGGACTCACGCAGCAGACCGAGAACGGCGAATTCGAGGATGCCGGAGCGTCTGCTCACTCTTCGCCTCCTCGTCGTCCTGACCCCGTATGCCGAGCTGATGTATCGACTCGATACATCCAGACGATAGAACGGGCAGCCTCCTGCGACAAGGGGGGCCACCGTGACCGGCGTCACATCATCAATTGATGCGGGGCAAGTTGCCTGTTTTGGGGTGAACTTCGGCACTGGAAGGGTTTTGACCGTGCGTAGTCTGTGCGGCATGCAGACCACCGGGAACCAAGTGACGCCGGGGGGCGTCCTCGCCCCGGGGGCAGTACGGATGAGCCCATTCACAGGCTGGTCCGTACTTCGGGGGGACCGGAACTCAACTGCCGCTTCCAGGCGATCGCGCCTGCCCGAGGAGTAGTCGTTCGATGAGCGAGCACCGTCGCAAACCGCCGCAGCCGCAAGGCGGCGGACGTGCCGCGGCCAGGCGAGCCGCGCAGCAGCCGTCTTCCGGCCGCCGCGGGCCAGCCGGTCGGGACGTCCCCACCGGGTCGTCCTCCGGCTCGTACGAGCCGGAGCGCCCCTACGGGGGCCGCGCCGAGGCCCGGCGCGCCGCGCAGCGCACCCCCACCGGAGGCGGCCGCAGACGCGCTGCCGAGGGCGGCGGTCACGGAGGCCACGGCGGCGGAGGCCGGCGCGGCGGTGGCGGCCACGAAAGCGGCCCCGGCCGCGGCAATCCGCGCCCCAAGAAGCGCTTCATCGACTACCCGCGCTGGGACAAGTACGGCTGGAGGCGCTGGGTGCCCTCCTGGAAGCTGGTCAGCGGGACGTGTCTCGGCTTCTTCGCAATCTTGATGGCGGGCACCGGCATCGCCCTGGCGATGGTCGGAAAGCCGGACCCGCAGCGGGCCGCCCAGGCGCAGAACAACGTCTTCTACTGGGACAGCGGCAAACAGATGGCCGCGACCGGCGGTGAGCGCAACCGCCAGATCGTGAGCATCGACAAGATCCCGAAGGAAATGCAGGACGCGGTGATCGCCGCCGAGAACGCCTCCTTCGAGACCGACAAGGGCGTGGACCCCATGGGTATCGCCCGGGCCGTCGTGAACATGGCCAAGGGCGGCTCCACGCAGGGCGGATCGACGATCACCCAGCAGTACGTGAAGAACACGTACCTGGAGCAGGACCAGACGATGAAGCGCAAGGTCACCGAGCTTTTCATCTCCATAAAGCTCGGTGCCACCGAGGACAAGGACGTCATCCTCGCCGGCTACCTCAACACGGCGTACTACGGCCGTGACGCCTACGGAATCCAGGCCGCGGCGCAGGCGTACTTCAAGAAGGACAGCCAGGCACTCGACCCCTCCGAGTGTGCCTTCCTCGCCGCACTGCTCAAGGGCCCCAACCTCTACAATCCGGACGGCGGCATCGGCCCCGGCGCCACCCCCGAGGAGAACACCAAGCGCGCCAAGGAGCGCTGGGCATGGGTCCTCGACCGCGAGGTCGAGGTCGGACGCATGGACCCGGCGGAGCGCGCCAAGCACCGGGACTTCCCCAAGCTCGCCGACTCCGCGCAGGCGAGGTCGCTGGCCGGCCAGACGGGCTACCTCGTCGAGACGGCCAAGAAGTACGTCATGAAGAAAAAGGGCATCACGGCCGAAGAGCTCGAACGCGGCGGCTACCGGATCTACACGACCTTCAACGAGAAGAAGGTCAAGGCGCTCACCGCATCGGTCGAGAAGACCCGCAAGGAGTTCCTGGACGAGAAGAAGCGCCCGGACAAGGACAAGTACGTCCAGTTCGGCGGTGCCTCCGTCGAACCCGACAGCGGCAAGATCGTCGCGCTCTACGGCGGCAAGGGCTGGGACCAGAACCACTTCACCAACAACGCCGACACCTCCGGCGTCCCGGTCGGCTCCACCTGGAAGCCCTACGTACTCGCGGCCGCCATGGAGCACGGCACGGCCAACTCCGGCGGCGAAGGCCTCTCGCCCGAGAGCAAGTACAACGGCAACGACCTGGCCGTCATCAAGAACCGCGACGGCCAGCCCCTCATGAACAACAAGGGACAGCCGTTCCGGCAGAAGAACGAGAGCCCCACGCCCTACGGCTACGTGACGCTCACCGAGGCGATGGAGAAGTCCATCAACACCCCCTTCGCCCAGCTCGGCATGGACGTCGGCCTGGACAACGTCCGCGAAGTCGCGAAGTCCACCGGGATCCTCGAGGAGTCGATGGACCCCAACAACAACGCCTCCTTCTCGCTCGGTACCTCCACCCCCAGTGCCATCCGGATGGCCGACTCGTACGCGACCTTCGCCGCCTCCGGCAACCACTACGAGCCGTACTCCGTCACCAAGGTCGTCAGGGACGGCCAGGAGCTGGACGGCTTCGAGCCTCCCGAGCAGCAGACGGCCATGGACGACACCATCGCCGACAACATCACCAAGGTCCTCGAGAACGTCGTCCAGAACGGCACCGGCAAGAAGGCCAAGGAGCTGGGCCGCCCGGCTGCCGGCAAGACCGGCACCACCGACAAGAACAAGTCGGCCTGGTTCGTCGGCTACACCCCGCAGCTCTCGACCGCCGTCACCCTGTTCCGTACCGATCCGGAGGACAAGAAACTCCTCTCGATGAACGGGACCGGCGGCGTACCCTCCATCCACGGCGGCGACATCCCCGCCGAGGTGTGGACCAACTACATGCGCGATGCCCTCAAGGGCGAGCCGGTCAAGGACTTCCCCGAGACCCAGAACATCGGGGCGAAGGCCGACGCCGACGGCGCACCGACGCCCACGCCGACACCGTCCAACACCCCCTCGGATGAGCCGGAGGACAAGCCCTCCGAGTCGGCCCCCGTGCCGTCCCCGTCGAACAGCCCCGGACCGAGCCCGTCCTGCAAGCCCTTCGACTGGGACTGCGAGGAGAACGGCGGCACCGATTCCGGTACCACCACCGGCACCGACGCGGGAACCACCGACGGGACCGCCGGCGGAACGTCGCCCTCACCCTCCCCGCCCACCGGCGGTAACGGCAACGGCGGTAACGGCAACGGTAACGGCGGCTTCTTCGGCGGACCGGCCGGCTAGCCGCCGCTAGGCAACCGAGCACGGCGTGAGGGCCGTCGCGGCAGCCGCGACGGCCTTCACGCGTACGCGGGTACGTACGGCAGGATGAGCCCATGACGAGCGTGCACGAGGACCCACCCGTACTGCCCACGCAGCAGGACGAAGTGGCCGCAGCCGGGAGCGAGATCATCGGCGGACCGACCGGCCGCTACGCGGCGCTCGGCACAGGCCCGCTCACCCCTGTCCGCGTCATCGTCCTGGTCGCTCTCGGCATGTTCGCCCTCGGCATGGCGCAGAAAGTGCCGTGCTACGACTGGGCCTGGTTCCGCGGGGCGACGTCGCAGTACACCCACGCCTGCTACTCCGACATCCCGCACCTCTACGCCGGACGCGGATTCGCCGACAGTCTCCTACCGTACTTCGACCGGCTGCCCGGTGACATGGAGTACCTCGAATACCCCGTGCTGACAGGCCTGTTCATGGAAGCCGCCTCGTGGCTCACCCCCAGCAGCGGCTCCATCGTGTACCGCGAACAGGTCTACTGGATGGTCAACGCGGGCATGCTGATGGTCTGCGCCGCTGTCATCGCCGTCTGCGTGACCCGCACCCACCGCCGGCGCCCCTGGGACGCACTGCTCGTCGCCCTCGCACCAGCCTTCGCCCTGACCGCCACCATCAACTGGGACCTGCTCGCTGTCTCCCTGACCGCGGCGGCGATGCTCATGTGGTCGCGCTCCAGGCCCCTCGCCTTCGGCATCCTCCTCGGCCTCGCAACCGCCGCCAAGCTTTACCCCGCGCTGCTCCTGGGACCGCTGTTCGTGCTGTGCTGGCGCGCCGGGAAGTGGCGCGAACTCGCGGCCGGCGCGCTCGGCGCCACCGGCGCCTGGCTGGCGGTCAACCTGCCCGTCATGTACTTCGCCCCCGAAGGCTGGAAGAAGTTCTACACCTTCAGCCAGGAACGCCCCGTGGACTTCGGCTCCCTCTGGCTGATCATCTCCCAGCGCACCGGCAACCCCCTGGAAGATGCCAACACCTACGCCACACTCCTCACCCTGGTCCTCTGCGCGGGCATCGGGGCGCTCGCCCTCACCGCCCCACGCCGGCCCCGCTTCGCCCAGCTGGCCTACCTGGTCGTCGCCGTCTTCATCCTCACCAACAAGGTCTACTCACCGCAGTACGTGCTGTGGCTCATCCCCCTCGCAGCCCTCGCCCGGCCCCGCTGGCGGGACTTCCTGATCTGGCAGGCCTGCGAGGTGATGTACTTCCTGGGCATCTGGATGTACCTCGCCTATACCGAGAGCGGCGACAAACACCAGGGACTCCCCACCGAGGGCTACCAGCTCGCCATCGCCGTCCACCTGCTGGGCACCTTGTACCTGTGCGCCGTTGTTGTACGTGACGTGCTCCTGCCGGAACGGGACGTCGTACGCAAGGACGGCTCGGACGACCCCTCCGGCGGGGTCCTCGACGGCGCACCCGATGTCTTCGTCCTCGGCGAGGCAGCCCGCCCACACGGGCAAGTCGCCCACCTGGAGGCGCATCCCCGCGTCGAATGGGGCACCGCCCTGCGCGAATAGCGGCTGCCCGGCACTTCCACGGCACGCGAAAGGGGCCCTGGCCGACACCCAACGGTGCGGCCCGGGCCCCTTTTCAGCTGCTCAACGTTTCACGCGGTGTGAAGCATCAGCGGTCGACCACCCGGTCGAACTGCGTTGTCGTGTGCCGTAGATGAGCCACCAGCTCCTCGCCCACCTTCGGCTCCGGCGCATCCGCCGGCACGAAGAGAATCGACACCTGCATGTGCGGCGGCTCCGCGAACCAGCGCTGCTTGCCCGCCCACACGAACGGCGACAGATTCCGGTTCACCGTCGCCAGACCCGCACGCGCCACACCCTTGGCACGCGGCATCACCCCGTGCAGCGCCTTCGGAGCCTCCAGCCCCACCCCGTGCGACGTACCCCCCGCCACCACGACCAGCCAGCCGTCCGAAGCAGCCTTCTGCTGCCGGTAGCCGAAACGGTCGCCCTTGGAGACACGGGTCACGTCCAGCACCGCGCCCCGGTACTCCGTCGCATCGTGATCGCCCAGCCACAGCCGCGTCCCGATCCGCGCCCGGAACCGCGTCTGCGGGAACTGCTGCTGCAGCCGCCCCAGCTCCTGAGCGCGCAGATGGCTCACGAACATCGTGTGCAACGGCAGCCGGGCCGCACGCAGCCGGTCCATCCACCCGATGACCTCCTCGACCGCGTCGGACCCGTCCGTACGGTCCAGCGGCAGATGCAGGGCGAAGCCCTCCAGCCGCACATCCTCGATCGCGGCGTGCAGCTGCCCCAGCTCATGCTCGGCAATACCGTGGCGCTTCATCGAACTCATGCACTCGATGACCACACGCGCCCCCACCAGGCCGTGCACCCCGTCCACCGACGAGACAGAACGGATCACCCGGTCCGGCAACGGCACCGGCTCCTCACCCCGCCGGAACGGCGTAAGAACCAGCAGATCACCGCTGAACCAGTCCTTGATACGGGCGGCCTCGTAGGTCGTCCCCACCGCGAGGACGTCGGACCCGAAACGCGTCGCCTCCTCCGCCAGCCGCTCATGACCGAAGCCGTACCCGTTGCCCTTGCAGACCGGCACGATCCCCGGGAACTGCTCGATCACATGCTTCTGGTGCGCCCGCCAGCGCGCGGTGTCGACGTAAAGCGTGAGCGCCATGGCCGGTCCGGAACCTTTCTCGTGGCTGCGGTGTATCAGAGGTATGAACGGTAACTACGGGGAGTCAACCGGATCAGCGGCGCGACATGTAAATGTCGAGCGCCTTGTGAAGCAGCTTGTTCAGCGGGAAGTCCCACTCCCCGACGTACTCGACCGCCTCACCACCCGTACCGACCTTGAACTGGATCAGGCCGAACAGGTGATCGGTCTCGTCGAGCGAGTCACTGATGCCGCGCAGGTCATACACGCTCGCACCCAGTGCGTACGCATCACGCAGCATCCGCCACTGCATCGCGTTCGACGGCCGCACTTCGCGCTTGTGGTTCGCCGACGCCCCGTACGAGTACCAGACATGGTGGCCCACCGTCAGCATCGTCGCAGCCGCCAGCGGCTCGCCGTCATGCTTGGCGATGTACAGGCGCATCCGGTTCGGGTCCTCGGAGTTGAGGGCCGTCCACTGACGCTGGAAGTAGCTCAGCGGCCTCGGCCGGAACCGGTCGCGCTCCGCCGTGACTTCGTACAACTGCTGCCACACCGGCAGATCGTCGTAGCCACCCTGGACGACCTCGACGCCGGCCTTCTCCGCCTTCTTGATGTTGCGCCGCCACAACTGGTTGAAGCCCTTCAGGACGTCATCCAGCGAACGATTCGCCAGCGGCACCTGGAAGACGTACCGCGGCTGCACATCACCGAATCCGGCCCCGCCGTCCTCGCCCTGCTGCCAGCCCATCCGGCGCAGCTTGTCCGACACCTCGAAGGCGCGCGGCTCGATGTGCGACGCCTCGACGTCCCGCAGCCGCTTCACATCCGGGTCCTGGATCCCCGACTTGATCGCCGCCGCGTTCCAGCGACGGATCACCACTGGAGGGCCCATCTTCACCGTGAACGCACCCTGCTGCTTCAGGTGCGCCAGCATCGGCTGCAGCCACTCGTCAAGATTCGGCGCATACCAGTTGATGACCGGGCCCTCCGGCAAGTACGCCAAATAGCGCTTCACCTTGGGCAACTGGCGATACAACACCAGGGCCACACCGACCAGTTCGCCGGACTTGTCGAACCAACCAAGGTTCTCCGAGCGCCATTCGTTCTTCACGTCGGCCCATGCCGGGACCTGACAGTGGCTAGCCGAGGGCAGGCTCTGGATATAAGCCAGATGCTGCTCTCGGCTGATGGTCCTCAAGGACAGGCTCATGCGGGGCGCTCCTCCGGCGGACTTCGCTGGGTATGGCGCGAAGCCTACTGCGACAAGGGCGCGACCCCACTGGGGGACGGTCCACCCACCGCCGGCCCCCGAGTCCCCACGCCGAGTGAGCTACCCGAGCACCCCGCCGAAAAGTCCACCGTGAGCCATGCCGAGGAAGAAGCCCATCGCCGACGCTCCGAGGCCCACGATCAGCGCGAAACGCTCACGCGTGGTCACCGAGATGAACTGCCCGTACGCACCCGTGATGATTCCGATGAGCCCCGCCCAGGAACTCAGCAGATGCAGGTTGTGGAACATCGCAGTGACGAAGGCCACCGCACCCAGCACGACCGTCACTGCCACCAGGGTGTCCTGGAGGGGATGAGGCTTGCCGTCGGTCGCGAGCAGAGAGACAGAGGAGTTTCGTCGCATTGCCTGTGCCATGAGGCACCTCCTGGCTGGAAACGGGGCGGTGCACCCGGCGCCCCGGACGAGAGCCGGAGCCATAGCACCGCGCACACCCGCTGTGTACAGATTGTGTCCCCTGACCGCCGGATTTCAACCGGAAGGAGGTGAGCAGGTAGTCTGTACGGTCTGCACCGGTGTCTGCCCAGGTCACACACAGTCCCCCCGGATTGTCAGTGGCGGCGGATACCGTTGCTTACGCATCACGACCCTCCTGCCACGGAACGACCGTGGCCGCTGAGTCCAAAGGAGGTGGGTTCCACATGCGTCACTACGAGGTGATGGTCATCCTCGACCCCGATCTCGAGGAGCGCGCTGTCTCCCCGCTGATCGAGAACTTCCTCTCCGTCGTCCGTGAGGGCAGCGGAAAGGTTGAGAAGGTCGACACCTGGGGCCGTCGTCGTCTCGCTTACGAGATCAAGAAGAAGCCCGAGGGCATCTACTCGGTCATCGACCTGCAGGCCGAGCCTGCGGTCGTCAAGGAGCTCGACCGCCAGATGAACCTGAACGAGTCGGTCCTCCGGACCAAGGTCCTCCGCCCCGAGACCCACTGAGCCAGTAGCTCAGAGGTAATCGGGTTCGAGTAGCAGCACAAGCAGCCAGCAGCAATCCCCGCCGAGAGGTTCACCCATGGCAGGCGAGACCGTCATCACGGTCGTCGGCAATCTCGTCGACGACCCCGAGCTGCGCTTCACCCCGTCCGGTGCGGCGGTCGCGAAGTTCCGTGTCGCGTCCACTCCCCGCATCTTCGACAAGCAGACCAATGAGTGGAAGGACGGCGAAGGCCTGTTCCTCACCTGCTCGGTCTGGCGTCAGGCGGCGGAGAATGTCGCCGAGTCGCTCCAGCGAGGCATGCGCGTCGTCGTGCAGGGCCGGCTGAAGCAGCGGTCCTACGAGGACCGTGACGGCGTCAAGCGCACGGTCTACGAGCTGGACGTCGAGGAAGTCGGCCCCAGCCTCAAGAACGCCACGGCCAAGGTCACCAAGACCACCGGCCGAGGCGGCCAGGGCGGATACGGCGGCGGTGGCGGCCAGCAGGGCGGCGGCAACTGGGGCGGAGCCCCCAGCGGCGGCCAGCAGGGCGGCGGCGGTGCACCCGCCGACGACCCCTGGGCCACCAGCGCCCCGGCCGGCGGCGGTCAGCAGCAGGGTGGGGGCAGCTGGGGCGGAAGCTCCGGCGGCTCCGGCGGCTCCAGCGGCGGCTACTCGGACGAGCCGCCCTTCTAAGGGCAGCCCGTACCCCACTTCTTGATCACACAGGAGAAACACAATGGCGAAGCCGCCTGTGCGCAAGCCTAAGAAGAAGGTCTGCGCATTCTGCAAGGACAAGACCCAGTACGTGGACTACAAGGACACGAACATGCTGCGGAAGTTCATTTCCGACCGCGGCAAGATCCGTGCCCGCCGCGTCACCGGCAACTGCACGCAGCACCAGCGTGACGTCGCCACGGCCGTCAAGAACAGCCGTGAGATGGCGCTGCTGCCCTACACGTCCACCGCGCGATAAGGGAAGGGTGACCGAAACATGAAGATCATCCTCACCCACGAGGTGTCCGGCCTCGGCACTGCCGGCGACGTCGTTGACGTCAAGGACGGCTACGCTCGCAACTACCTGGTCCCGCGCGGTTTCGCGATCCGCTGGACCAAGGGTGGCGAGAAGGACGTCGAGCAGATCCGCCGTGCCCGCAAGATCCACGAGATCGCGACCATCGAGCAGGCCAACGAGGTCAAGGCCAAGCTCGAAGGCGTGAAGGTTCGCCTGGCCACCCGCTCGGGTGACGCCGGCCGCCTCTTCGGTTCCGTCACTCCGGCCGACATCGCCTCGGCGATCAAGGACGCCGGTGGCCCCGAGGTCGACAAGCGTCGCATCGAACTGGGCGCCCCGATCAAGACCCTGGGCTCGCACCAGATCTCCGTGCGTCTGCACCCCGAGGTCGCCGCGAAGCTTGGCATCGAGGTCGTCGCCGCGTAAGCGCTGCACTCCCATAGAGTGCAGGAAGGGCCGCACCCTCAGGGGTGCGGCCCTTCGTCGTTTCACGTGAAACAACCCGAACCGGATGTTTCACGTGAAACACATGCCGACTAAGACTCCCGTCCCCGACCTCGGCTCCCGGACCCCGTCAGCGCGTCGCACCCGTAACCACCCAGCGGCCCGACCGCACACGCAACTGCAGCGTCACCATACGAATCACCATCATCAACGTCATCGCACACCACAGCGCCGTCAGACCGCCCCCCAGCGCGGGCACCAGCAGCGCCACCGGCGTGAACACAACCAGAGTCACCAGCATCGCCCACGCCAGATACGGACCGTCCCCCGCGCCCATCAACACCCCGTCCAGCACAAACACGATCCCCGAAACCGGCTGAGAAACACCCACCACCAGCAATGCCGGCAACAGGGCGTCCCGCACCGCCGGATCAGTCGTGAACAGAGGGATGAACAGCGGCCGCGACACGACCACCAGCACACCCAGCACCACACCCGCCGCCACACCCCACTGCACCATGCGACGGCACGCAGCCCTCGCACCAGCAGCGTCACCCGCGCCCAGATAACGGCCGATGATCGCCTGCCCAGCAATGGCGATCGCATCAAGCGCGAAGGCAAGCAAACTCCACAGCGAGAGAATGACCTGATGCGCGGCCACCTCTGCATCACCCAGCCGTGCGGCCACCGCCGTCACAATCAGCAACACCGCGCGCAGCGACAACGTACGCACCAACAACGGCGCCCCGGCCTGCGCACAAGCCCTGATCCCCGCTGAATCGGGCCGCAGGGAAGCACCGTGCACGCGAGCACCCCGCACCACCACAACCAGATAGGCCACGGCCATCGCACACTGAGCGATCACCGTGCCCCAGGCAGATCCCGCAATTCCGAAACCCGCGCCGTACACCAAGCCCACATTCAATGCCGCGTTGGCAGCGAAGCCGCCCACCGCCACATAGAGCGGTGTCCTCGTGTCCTGCAGACCACGCAGCACACCCGTGGCCGCCAGCACGACCAGCATGGCCGGGATGCCGAACGCGGAGATCCGCAGATACGTGACCGCATACGGAGCGGCAGTGTCAGAGGCGCCGAACAACCCGATCAGCCAAGGCGCCGTGGGCAGCACCACCGCCACCACCACGGCACCGAGCAGGAGGGCCAGCCAAATACCGTCCATCCCCTGTCTGATGGCGGCGGGGAGATCGCCGGCGCCCACCCGCCGGGCCACGGCAGCCGTGGTCGCGTACGCAAGGAAAACGAAGACGCTGACAGCAGTCACCAGCAGCGCCGCAGCGATACCGAGACCGGCAAGCTGAGGAGTCCCAAGATGGCCGACGATGGCGCTGTCGACCATGACGAACAGCGGCTCGGCGACGAGGGCGCCGAAGGCGGGAACGGCGAGAGCGATGATCTCTCGGTCATGGCGTCGGCGGACAGCCTTCGGTATCGCGGGGGCCCGTGTCATGGGTGCAATCTAATCTTCCACAGGTAAGAGATGCAATCGCCTAGAGGGGCTTACCTGACCCCTGACCGGGGGCTCTTTCGTGCGCTGTTTGCGGCGATCTTGATCCGGGCGGGAAAGTTTTTCTTCCCCACAGCCAGTGGACGGCAAAACTGCAGGTCAGGCTGGTTTGGAAGGGGCTGGTATGAGTTTGTCCACAGTGCTGTCCCCCGGTCCGTGCACAGGTTCCGTGGAGTTACCCACAGGCAATGCGGTCTCGTCCACATGGCCTGTGGATAACCAGATTGGCTGACGGTGCCTGCGGGCCTACCGTTGTGCGGCGCCTGCCTCCTGTTTTGACTCCCGTCACCTGTCGAACCCGACGTGCCGGAAGCGGAATCGGGCGCGTCGGAATGTCAGAGCTGTGCCGTAGGAAGAGTGGCACGGCGAGGTCCGCGCGGCGGACGGAGGAGGTGGCCCGGTGAGCATTCCCGAGCCCATTGACGACCCCTGGACCGACACTGGTCCGGGGGATCGTCTGCCCGTCTCCCGCCCGCGCCGCGGTGAAGCCAGGGGCCGCGAGGACCAGCACGAGCGGGGCCGGGACGGTGGGGTCTGGGATGGTGGCGGGGCCGCGTTCGAGCGCGTACCCCCGCAGGACCTGGACGCGGAGCAGTCCGTCCTGGGCGGCATGCTCCTGTCGAAGGACGCCATCGCGGATGTCGTCGAGGTGCTCAAGGGCAATGACTTCTACCGGCCCGCCCATGAGACGGTTTTCCAGGCGATCCTCGACCTGTACGCGAAGGGCGAGCCGGCCGACCCGATCACGGTGGGCGCGGAGCTCACCAAACGTGGCGAGATCACGAGAGTGGGCGGCGCATCGTATCTGCACACATTGGTGCAGTCGGTGCCTACCGCGGCCAACGCCGAGTACTACGCGGAAATCGTCCATGAGCGTGCGGTGCTGCGGCGGCTGGTCGAGGCAGGCACGAAGATCACGCAGATGGGATATGCGGCGGACGGGGATGTCGACGAGATCGTCAACTCCGCCCAGGCCGAGATCTACGCGGTGACCGAGCAGCGGACGTCCGAGGACTATCTGCCGCTGGGCGACATCATGGAGGGCGCTCTCGACGAGATCGAGGCGATCGGTTCGCGCAGTGGCCAGATGTCGGGTGTGCCGACGGGTTTCACGGACCTGGATTCGCTGACGAACGGGCTGCATCCGGGACAGATGATTGTCATCGCGGCGCGTCCGGCGATGGGTAAGTCGACGCTGGCGCTGGACTTCGCCCGGGCCTGCTCGATCAAGGCCAATATGCCGAGCGTGATCTTCTCGCTCGAAATGGGGCGGAACGAGATCGCGATGCGTCTGCTGTCGGCAGAGGCGCGGGTGGCTCTGCATCACATGCGGTCGGGTTCGATGACGGACGAGGACTGGACGCGGCTGGCCCGACGGATGCCGGATGTGTCGGCGGCGCCGCTCTATATCGACGATTCGCCGAACCTTTCGATGATGGAGATCCGGGCGAAGTGCCGTCGGCTCAAGCAGCGGCAGGATCTGCAGTTGGTCGTGATCGACTATCTGCAGCTGATGCAGTCCGGTGGTGCGAGGCGTCCCGAGAGCCGGCAGCAGGAGGTCTCGGACATGTCGCGAAACCTGAAGCTGCTCGCGAAGGAGCTTGAGGTGCCGGTGATTGCGCTGTCTCAGCTGAACCGTGGCCCGGAGCAGCGTACGGACAAGAAGCCGATGGTCTCGGACCTGCGTGAGTCGGGCTCGATCGAGCAGGACGCCGACATGGTGATCCTGTTGCACCGGGAGGACGCGTACGAGAAGGAGTCACCGCGCGCTGGCGAGGCGGACCTGATCGTGGCGAAGCACCGTAATGGTCCGACGGCGACGATCACTGTGGCGTTCCAGGGTCACTATTCGCGTTTTGTGGACATGGCTCAGACCTGAGTAGTGGGGCTGCAGGGCTCGATCCGTGCCGCATCCCGCGGCCGGAGTCGTACGGGTCCGACGTGTCGTGCGCAGGCGAAAAGAGGTCGACTGTGGGCCGTCGCGGGGATAGAGGTGTGCCATGACATCTGCGCTTGAAGAACTTCTCCCCGATACGCGGCGGGCGCTGCTGCACCGCATCGCCACCGCTCAGGCGGAGGGTCGGGCTCCGTCGGTCGTGGCGGCGGTGGTGCGCGGCGGACGGACGGTCTGGACGGGTTCGCGTACGTCGGTCGAGGGGCACGGCCCGGACGCGAACGTGCAGTACCGCATCGGGTCCATCACCAAGACCTTCACGGCTGTGCTGGTGCTGCGGTTGCGAGACGAAGGCCTGCTGGATCTCGGGGACCGACTGGAAGAGCATCTGACCGGTACCGGCGTGGGCGAGGTGACCATCGGTCAGTTGCTGGGTCACACCGCGGGCCTTGCTGCGGAGACGCCCGGGCCGTGGTGGGAGCGGACCCCCGGCGCGTTGCGGGCGGAGCTGGCCGATGTGCTGGGTGAGCGGCCCGCTCTGCATCCGGCCGGGCGCAGGTACCACTACTCCAATCCCGGTTACACGCTGCTCGGTTCGCTGGTCGAGGCGCTGCGTGGGGCGTCGTGGGAAGAGGTGCTGCGGCGCGAGGTTCTGGAGCCGCTCGGCCTGCGGCGTACGACGGCCCAGCCGCAGGGCCCTCACGCGGGTGGCTGGGCCGTGCATCCATGGGCGGATGTGATGATGCCCGAGCCGTTGGAGGACCTGGGGCTGATGGCTCCGGCCGGGCAGCTGTGGTCCACGGCGGATGATCTGGCGCGGTTCGCCGTGTTCCTGGCGGGGGGCGACGAGCGGGTGCTGAGTGCGGAGTCGGCGCGGGAGATGCGCACGCCGTCGGGGCCGCCCGAAGCCGATGCGCTGGACGCCGGGTACGGGCTGGGGCTGCAGGTTTCGCGCGTCGGGGGCAGGACGCTGGCGGGGCACAGCGGTTCACTGCCGGGATTCGTGGCGGGGTTGTGGATGAGCGAGGCGGACGACGTGGCGGCGGTGACGCTGGCCAACTGCACGTCGGGGTTGCCGGCGGCGACGGTGGCGGCTGACCTCGTACGGATCGTGGCAGATTCGGAGCCTCGCATTCCGCATCCTTGGCAGCCGCTGGCGGAAGTGGATGAGGCCCTGCTCCAGTTGACCGGTGTCTGGTACTGGGGGACCGCGGCGTTCGGATTGCGGGTGTCGGCTGATGGGGGGCTGGAGCTGGGCCCGCTCACGGGCGGCGGCCGGAGTGCGCGATTCCAGGCAGACGGGGACGGTTCGTGGACCGGACTCAACGGCTACTACGCGGGTGAGACGCTGCGGTCGGTGCGAGGCGAAGGCGGCGCGGTGAGCCATCTGGACCTGGGGTCGTTCGTGTTCACGCGCGAGCCGTACGAGACGGGGGCGCCGGTTCCTGGTGGCGTTGACCCACGCGGCTGGCTGGGGTCTCGGTAGAGTCCGGGCGGGCCCGAAGCCGCAACGTGGATCTGCGACTTCGGGCCCTGCCCGTGTCATTGCGATTGCGCGAATCCCTACCGCAGCACCTGCAGCTTCGTACCGCTGTTCCAGGCCTCCAGTAGGCCTCGGTGTACGTCCGTGATGTCGTGGCGCGTGGCCAGGAGAAGCGCGTCACGGGTGAAGGGGCATGTGGCGACCAGCAGGGCGATGTCAGCCCGGCATTCGAGCTTGGCCATTCCGATGAACTGCTGGACGTCGCCGCTGGTGATGGATCCGCCGGGGTTGCGTGACTTGCACTGGACCATGACCCGGCGACCGTCGGGCGTGTACGTGACGATGTCCGCACCGGTGCCACCGTGGCCGCCGGTCACACTGACCCGGTCGCAGCCGTCGCGGCGGCAGAGCCAGGCGATGTGCTGCTCGAACTGCCCGGGATTCATGGCGTCGAGGGCGCCCATGGAGCCGGCGGCCTCGCGCTCGTGCAGGACGCGCTGGAGGCGGGTGATCTCTTCTTCACGCGCCTCGAGCTGGGCGCGCTGCTCGCTGTCGCTCTGGATGGCGATGTTGAGGAGTGGGACGACAGTCCGGCTGAACGTATTTCCGGCGCGGTCGAAGAATGCGCCACGGTGGTCCGGGGGCGGAGGTGAAAGTCGCGGTCGGACCAGCCCATCGCACTGGGGTCGAGGCCGGGCAGCAGGGCCGCTCAGGGTTCGACCGCGGTTCGGGTTCGGTGTCGCCGGTCGCCACCAGGTTGCGACTGTCTCAGAGCTGGAGCTTGAAGCCCACGTGTGAGGCGGTGAAGCCGAGTCGCTCGTAGAAGCGGTGGGCGTCGGCCCGGGTGGTGTCTGAGGTCAGTTGGACCATCTGGCAGTCCTGGCGGCGGGACGCGCCGATGGCCCATTCGATGAGCCGGGTGCCCAGGCCGCTGCCGCGTTCGTCGGCGTGGATGCGTACGCCTTCGATGACCGAGCGGGTCGCGGCGCGGCGCGACAGGCCGGGTATGACGGTGAGCTGCAGTGTTCCGACGACGTGGTTGCCGCGGACGGCGACGACGACGTGCTGGTTGGGGTCGCCGTCCAGCCGTTCGAGCGCGCGTTGGTACGGGATGAGGTCGTCCGGTGATTCGCGTGTTGCCCCGAGCGGGTCGTCGGCCAGCATCGCGACGATGGCGGGCAGGTCGGCAGCTGCGGCCGGCCGTATCTCCAGGGTGTCCGGTTCGCTCATGATCCGCAGACTATCGACCGCGTGGTCGGGGCGGGCTATGCGGTGGGCGCGGGGGCCTTCATCGTTTCGACGGCGGTGACCAGGGGGGCCAGCTCGGGGTTTTTCGCGGCTTCGTCGAGAGCCTCGCGCAGGGCGGTGTCGTTGGTGGGCCGGGCCTCGGCGAGGAGTGTGAGGCCGGCTTCGGTGACGTCGGTGTAGATGCCGCGCCGGTCGGTGTCGCAGAGGTAGCGGCTGAGGAGGCCGCGGTCTTCGAGGCGGGAGACCAGGCGGGTGGTGGCGCTCTGGCTGAGGACGACGGAGTCGGCGACCTGGTGCATGCGCAGGTGGCCGCCGGGGCCGTTGTGCTGTCGGCTGAGGACGTCGAGGAGTGAGTACTCGCGGACGCTGAGGCCGTTGTGTGTCTGCAGGGCGCGTTCGATGTGGGCCTCGATCCTGCCGTGGAGCAGGGAGAGGGCGCACCAGCCTTGGGAGAGGGCGGCGGTGGGTTCGGTTCCCGTGGCGATCATGGGAGTCCTCCTTCGGCGCGGTGCGTATGGCGTGAGACCAGGATAGGCCACTTCCGAAATAGCCCGCGCTTGCAATTAATGAGCGTCTGCAATTATTGTTTACGCTCGTAAACAGCTAACGCATTCTCCTGAAGGGTTCTTCCCATGCCTCTCGCGCTGCTGGCACTCGCCATCGGGGCCTTCGGGATCGGCACCACCGAGTTCGTGATCACGGGGCTGCTCCCTGAGGTCGCCGCCGACTACGGTGTCTCGATTCCCACTGCCGGTTTCCTGGTCACGGGCTACGCGCTCGGCGTCGTTCTGGGCGCCCCGCTGATGACGATCCTCGGCACCCGGGTCTCCCGTAAGCGCATGCTGATGCTGCTCATGGGTCTGTTCATCGTGGGCAACGTGATCTCCGCCGTGGCCTCCGTCTTCGGTGTGATGCTCGCGGGGCGCGTTGTGGCCTCACTGGCGCATGGCGCGTTCTTCGGTATCGGGTCCGTGGTAGCCGCCGACCTGGTCGCCCCGCAGAAGAAGGCCGGTGCCATCGCCATGATGTTCACGGGCCTGACTGTCGCCAACGTCGTCGGTGTGCCGATGGGCACGCTCGTGGGTCAGACCCTCGGCTGGCGCGTCACCTTCCTGATCGTCGCCGCACTCGGTGTCGTCGGGCTGTTGGGTGTGGCAAGGCTGGTGCCCGAGCAGCCTCGGCCCGAAGGCGTACGTGTTCGCCTCGAATTGGCAGCGTTCCGCAATGTCCAGGTACTGCTTGCCATGGCGATGACGGTTCTGGGCTTCGGCGGAGTGTTCGCCGCCATCACCTACATCACGCCGATGATGACCGACGTCGCCGGCTTCGCCGACACCTCGGTCACCTGGCTGCTGGTCCTCTTCGGCCTCGGAATGGTCGGCGGCAATCTCGTCGGCGGGCGTTACGCGGACCGCAAGCTGATGCCGATGCTGTACGTGTCGCTGGGCGCCCTCGCGGTCGTTCTCGCCCTGTTCACCCTGACCGCTCACCACAAGATCGCCGCAGCCGCGACCATTGTGCTCATCGGCGCCCTGGGCTTCGCGACCGTACCGCCGTTGCAAAAGCGCGTCCTGGACCAGGCCGCGGGAGCTCCCACCCTCGCATCAGCGGTGAACATCGGAGCCTTCAACCTCGGCAACGCGCTGGCCGCGTGGCTCGGCGGCCTCGTCATCGCCGGTGGCTTCGGCTACACCGCCCCCAACTGGGTGGGCGCGGCTCTCGCCGCGTCGGCGCTTGCTCTCGCCCTCCTCTCCGGTGCGTTGGAGCGCCGCGTCCGTGGCAGCGGTGTACTCGACGGCGGATCGGGTGCTCTCGCCTCCCTCTCGGTGCCGGAGCGGATCGCGTCCGCCCCGGCCCGCCGTTGACCTCTGCCCCCGCGCAACGTTGGCCTCCGCGCCGGCTCACCCGTCGACTTCCGTCCCACCCTGGCCCCACAGCGGGTACGTGGCGCCGGGGGTCAGGCGGGTCGGCGCGCACTGGTGGCGGCCACCGCTCTTCCGGCGCCCGAGCGGTGATCCCGGCCGCGTCTCGTCAGCCCCCAGGGCTTGAGGGCCGAGACGGCCGTGATGAAGAAGTAGGTGGCTGCGGACACGGACGGGGCGACGACAAGGTTGATGTCGACCGCCCCCTCGACGCCGGCCTGGTTGATCCCGGGACGGAGGGAGAAGATCGAGAGACCTGTGGTGATCAGGGTGAGCCCCGATGGTGAGGCCCAGCCAGCTGACGGACACAGCGACACGGACGACAAGGAGCGCCCGGCGTGTGGGGCGACGGAGATGTTTCACGTGAAACACGGTGCCGCGCGCTGGGGCTCGGGTCGTCTGCCGGTGGGAGTAACCGCCCGTACTAGCCTCGGCGTACATGGCGACCTTGCATCTCTTCGACCTCGACGGAACGCTGATCCATGGCTCGGCCGCCCAGGTGGAGATATCCCGGCAGCTCGCGCTCGATGCGGAGATCGCAGAACTGGAGCGGGATTTCATCACTCGCCGGATTTGTGGAGCTGCTCCTCGACTGGAGTGCGCACGCCGCGCACGGCTCCCGTTTTCCCGGGCGTGCCGTTTACGGGGCCGGCCGATGTGGCGCACATCCTGGAGATCGCGGACCGGCTGTGCGCGGAGTTCGGGGTGGGGAGGACCGACTGTGTCGCGTATGGGGACACCATGTCCGACGCGGCGCTGTTCGGGGTCGTCTCCGCGTCGGTCGCGGTCAACGCGGACCATCATCTGACCGGGCTCGCCACGTACACCAATAAGGGACGGGGGACCTACGGGAGGCCTACCGCCTTGTGCAGTCGTCCGGGCACGCCGGGTAGCGATCCTAACGGGCGGACGAGTCGAATACCCGGAGTTCCCGCTATTTGTCCGAGGGGTTGTTCGATCCTGGCATGCTGCGACGACGGGAACTGCGGCCAAGATCGTTTAAATGTGAGGCCGTGCAGCGCGCAGACCGACCAAATGTCTTGAAGCGAGGCACAGGATGGACGCTCTGCCCACCACGCCGACAGGCAACAGCATGTCCGGCGAGGGCAGCGGAGACGGAAGCGGCTGGTTCACACCGCACAGACAGCCGGCCGGTGAGGACCATGACTCCGCCTCCAGCCATGACCGGATACCGGAGCGGAACGGGTTGCCGATCCGGCAGGTGGCCTCGATCCGCCCGGTGCGCTCGGCTCAGGAGCGTTCGGCGGCTAGGCCGGATTCCCGCCCTCAGCCGGCACCGTCAACCCACCGCCCCCAGTCCGCAGCTGAGCAGCACCGCGCCCAGTCGGCACCGGATCCGCGCCACGCGCCGGCGCCGCCGGGCCCTGGCCCTGAGCCCTCGCAGGCCCCCGGACAGTACGAGCGGCAGCAGTACGTCCCGCGCCACGAACCGTCGCCGGCCTCCGCTCGAGTCCCCGCCGAGCCCGCCACCGCCCCGTACGACGGCTCGGACGCGTCGCCCGACGCCATCCTCGTCCGGCGCACGCTGGCGGAGATCGCCCCCGTCGCGGACAAGGTGACCTCCTACTTCTACGCTCTGGTCTTCATCGGCCACCCCGAACTGCGTGCGCTGTTCCCCGCCGCGATGGACACCCAGCGCGACCGCATCCTGAAGGCCCTGCTCACCGCCGCGGAGAACATCGACAACCCCGACGTACTCGTCGCATATCTGCAGAACCTGGGCCGCGGCCACCGTAAGTACGGCACGCAGGCCGAGCACTACCCGGCGGTCGGTGAGGCGCTCATCGGGGCGCTGGCCCGGTATGCCACCCGGACCTGGGACGCGGAGACCGAGGCGGCGTGGGTGCGGACGTACACGGCGATCTCGCAGATCATGATCGATGCAGCCGCCGAGAACGAACACCAGGCACCGGCCTGGTGGCATGGCGAGGTCGTCTCCCACGACCTGCGCACCCCGGACATCGCCGTCGTCACCGTTCGGCCCGACCAGCCGTACCCGTTTCTCGCGGGCCAGTACACCAGCTTGGAGACTCCCTGGTGGCCGCGGATTTGGCGGCACTACTCCTTCGCCTCCGCGCCCCGTGCCGACGGTCTGCTCTCCTTCCACGTCAAGGCGGTCCCCGCGGGCTGGGTGTCCAACGCCCTTGTGCATCACGCCCGGCCCGGCGATGTGATCCGGCTGGGACCGCCGGCCGGCTCGATGGTCGTCGACCACAGCACGGCCAACGGAATGCTGTGTCTGGGCGGCGGCACGGGCATCGCGCCCATCAAGGCGCTGATCGAGGATGTCGCCGAGCACGGCGAACGACGTCCGGTGGAGGTCTTCTACGGGGCACGCAGCAACCACGACCTGTACGACATCGACACGATGCTTCGGCTGCAGCAGTCGCATCCCTGGCTGTCGGTACGGCCCGTCGTCTCCGACAGCATGTCCGGAGGGCTGACCGGTCAGCTGCCGGAGGCCGTGGGCGAGTACGGTCCGTGGAACTCGTACGACGCGTACCTCTCGGGGCCGCCCGGCATGATCCGCAGTGGGGTGGACGCGCTGAAGAGGATCGGAATACCGGACGAGCGGATACGGCACGACTCGGTCGAGGAGCTGGTCGCAGCAGGCGACTGACGGCCCTGCACCGACAGGATCGCCCCGACGGGTCCTAGCCCGGGCCTAGCCCAAATCGGGTGCGTGCATGGCCCGTACTCCCTCGATGTTGCCGTCGAGGTAGTGCCGCAGGGACAGCGGTACGAGATGGACGGCGGCGATGCCGACGCGGCTGAACGGGACGCGGACGATCTCGTACTCCCCGCAGGGTTCGTCGACCTCGGGCCCGTGCCGCTGGGAGGTGTCCATCGACTCGAGCCGGCATACGAAGAAGTGCTGCACCTTGACGCCCGTCACTCCGCCGTCGGCGATGTGCTCGACGGTGTCGACGAAGCAGGGCACCACATCGGTGATCTTGGCGCCGAGTTCCTCGTCCACTTCCCGGTGCAGGGCGTCGATGACGGTGGCGTCCTCCGGTTCGACGCCGCCGCCGGGGGTGAGCCAGTACGGATCCATGCCGGGCTTGGTGCGCTTGATCAAAACGAGGTCGTTGCCGTCGAGCAGGATGGCGCGTGCGGTGCGCTTGACCACGGGTCGTTCGGTCATGGGAAGAGAGTGGCCCGCGATACCGGTTCTGAAACTCCCGGCCGTACCCGTGTTGGCGGACTTCACCAGTCGACTGCCGCGCGCAGCAGCCATTCGTGTGCCCGCGCGAGGTGCGGCAGGGCGAGTGTGCCGGCACGCACCACCAGGAAGTACGTGCGCAGCGGGGGCACCGGCGGGTCGAGCAGGGCCACTACTTCGCCGCTGTCCAGGGCGGACTCGCAGAGGTAGCGGGGCAGTACGGCCATTCCGGCGCCGGCCGCGGTGCACTGGAGGACTGCGCGCAGATCGGGTGCGATGACGGTGGCCGCGGCTGTCGGCCGGGTGTCGAAGACGGTGGTCCAGTAGCGGGAGAAGAAGGGCAGGGACTCGTGCACTTCGACGACGGGCATCTGGTCCAGTACGGCGGGGCCTTTGTGGCGCAGCAGCCCCGGGCCGATGCGCGAGGCCCAGCGGGGCGCGGCGACCAGGACGTGTTCCTCGTCGCAGAGCGGGCTGGCGGCGAGTAGTCCGCCGCGGGGCCGGGCCGTGGTGATGGCGAGGTCGTGGTGGCCGGCGGCGAGGCCTTCCATGGTCTCCGCGGCGTTGTCGACGAAGGCGGCGCGCAGCGCGAGGCCCTGGGTGATGAGCGGTGTGAGGGCGGGCAGGGCGCGCAGCGAGGTGAACTCCGGGGGGCCGACGAGGTGGAGGGTCCGTACGGCGGACTCCTCGTCGAGTCCGGCTTCGGTGATCTCCACCAGCGCGTCCAGGTGCGGGGCGGCCTTGTGGGCAAGTTCGTCGCCGATGGTGGTGGGGGTCACGCCCCGGGCCTGGCGCAGGAAGAGCGGCCGGCCCAGCTGGCGTTCCAGGGTGCGGATCTGGGAGGTCACCGCGGGCTGGGAGAGCCCCAGGAGGGCGGCGGCACGCGTGAAGGAGCCGGCCCGGTGCACGGTGACGAACGTGCGGAGCAGGGCCAGATCCATGGCAGCAGCCCCTCCTGGTTCGGCGCCCCCGGGCGAGTTCCCAACTATAAATAAGTCGATAGGTCTCTGTCGCTACAGTGATTGGACACTGACGCAGAGTCAACTAGCCTTGTGCGGGAGGTTCTTCACGCGTGGAACCTGGGCGGTCCGAGCCATGAGGGGGGAGGCTCGGACCGTCCGAATTGCGTAGCCGTGGCGTAGCGCCCCGCTATCGCGAGGACGCCTCGTCCAGCGCATGCAGCACATCGGCAACCAGGTCGGGGGTGTCCTCGGCGCCGGCCGAGAAGCGGATGAAGCCCTCCGCCACGGCGTCGCCGCCCCAACGTCCGCGCCGCTCGGCGGTGGACCGTACGCCGCCGAAGCTTGTCGCGTCGTCGACGAGCCGGAGGGCACCCAGGAAGCGCTCGGCGTGGGCGCGGTCGGGGAGTGTGAAGGACACGACGCAGCCGTAGCTCCGCATCTGCGCCGAGGCCGTCCTGTGCGCGGGGTCGCCGGGCAGTCCGGGATGGCGGAGGCCGGTCACCTCGGGGCGGGCGGCCAGAGCTTCGGCGATGGCGAGCGCGTTGGCGCTCTGCCGGGCGGCCCGCAGCTGGAGGGTGGCCAGGGAGCGGTGTGCCAGCCAGGCTTCCATCGGGCCCGGGATGGCTCCGACGATCTTGCGCCAACGTCGTACCCGGACGGCGAGTTCGGCATCGCGGCAGGTCACATAGCCGAGCAGGAGGTCGCCGTGGCCGGTCAGCCCCTTGGTGCCGCTGGCCACGGAGAAGTCCGCGCCCAGTTCGAGGGGCCGCTGCCCGAGCGGGGTGGCGAGGGTGTTGTCCACGGCGACCAGTGCCCCGGCGGCGTGTGCCGCGTCGGCCAGCCGCCGTACGTCGCACACGTCGAGCCCCGGGTTCGACGGCGTCTCGAGCCACAGCAGCCGGGCTCCGTCCAGCAACGGCAGCTGCGCGTCGCCGGCGGTCGGCGCGGTGCGCACCTCGATGCCGTAGGCCTCCAGTTGCTCGCGCAGCAGCGGCAGCGCCTGGTAGCCGTCGTCGGGAAGGACCACCGCCTCGCCTGCCCTGGCGTGGGAGAGCAGTACCGCCGAGATCGCCGCCATGCCGGAGGCGAAGACGACCGTCTCCGCCCCGCCGGGCTCGTCCGGCGCCTCCAGCTCACCGATGGCCCGCTCGAGGTGGGTCCAGGTGGGGTTCTCGTCGCGGCCGTAGGTGTACGGGCCGGTGGGTTCGCCGGGCAGGTGGAAGTGCGCGGCGAAGACCGGGCCGGGCAGGGTGGGTTCGTTCTTGACGGGCTCGGGCAGCCCGGCGCGTACCGCTCGCGTACCGTCCCCGATGTTCACTCTTCAGTCCTTGTCGTCGGGCAGGAGGACGTTCATTCCCCAGGACACGATGCTGATGATCAGGCCACCGAGTATGGCGGTCCAGAAGCCCTCGACATGGAAGCTGAGATCCAGTTTGTCGGCGAGCCAGGAGGTCAGCAGCAGCATCAGGGCGTTGATGACGAGGGTGATCAGGCCGAGTGTGAGGATGAACAGCGGCAGCGTCAGCAGTTTCACAACGGGCTTGACGACGAAGTTGACCAGCCCGAAGAGCAGAGCGACCAGGACGAGGGTGAGGGCCTTGCGGCCGGTGCTCTCGCCGGTCAGCGTGATGTCCTGGAGCAGCCAGATGGCCACCGCGAGGGCTGCCGCGTTGGCGATCGTCTTGACTACGAAATTCTTCATGTGTCTGATCGTGGCAGACGTGATCGGTGCAGCACACCGGCGGAAACCGTGGAATCGATCTGCGCACGCAGGCCGTACGGCGGACCGTGCAGTGGACCGTGGAATCAAGCGCAAGGGGCGGACGGGCGATGAAGGCATTCCGGCTGGATGAACTGGAGGCGGAGCGGGCCGCCAACGACGGGGCGTATCTGCAGTTCCTGCGTGAGCGGAACATGTCCGTCGGCCTGTACGCGCTGGACGCCGGCCAGAGTGATCCACAGCAGCCGCACCGGCAGGACGAGGTGTACTTGGTCGTCAGCGGCCGCGCCTCGATCACTGTGGGGATGGAGACGACGCAGGTCGGGCGGGGCAGTGTCGTGTACGTCCCGGCCGGTGTGCCGCACAAGTTCCACCACATCAGCGAGGATCTGCGGGTGATGGTCATCTTCTCTCCGCCTGAGAGCTGACCCGCGGGCCCGGGTCTCCCTAGGGGGGACATCAGGGGAGACCAAGGGCCTTCGGGGCCCCGTTAGGCACCTCTGCGCCCCTAGCATCAAAGGCACAGACACAGCCTGGAAAGAGGTAGGGACGATGGCCGTACGGGAGATTTTCGCGGGGATGCCGTGGTGGGTGAAGTGGATCGCGGTGCCGGTCATCGCTCTTGTCGTGTTCGGCGGCCTCATCACGAGCCTGCTCAGCCTTGTGTTCGGACTGCTCTTCAAGGTCCTGGTCTTCGTGGCGCTCGTTGCCGGACTGGTCTTCGTCGTGCGGAAGTTCACGTCGACCTCGACCTCACGCAGCGACTGGTGATGTGAGCGGGTCGGGACGGGGATGAATAGGACCGACGGGACGTAACGCGCCCATGGGAGGGCAACCGGCGCCGACCGGACGCGACGGCACGCGACACGGCACCGGCGGACCGGTTAGCCCGGCTGAGGGAACGTGAGGCGTTAGCCCCCTCCCGCCGGGGACGGGCCGCTACGGTGAAAATCTGTGCCGTTTCCTGGGCAGCTCGTCGGTTGCATTGCCGTGACCTGCGGTTCTGTCGGATGGTCCATGGTCTGCCGTCCGTCCCCCAGGAGTACGGCGGGCGCGGGGGCGGCCCCCGCGGGCGGGCTCGCTGCCCGTCGGCACGCCTGGGGGTGACCTGTGGCCACGGCTCAAAGTCCGGTCGTTCCGACCCTGATCGGCTCGGTGCAGAGAGCGCTGAGACTGCTGGAAGCGGCAAGCTCCCATGTCGGCGGAGCGCCGGCAAAGCAGCTCGCCCGTGAGGCTGGCATTCCGCTTCCGACCGCGTACCACCTGCTGCGCACCCTCAGCCACGAGGGCTATCTGCGCCGGGAGAACGGGGTGTTCGTTCTCGGTGCGGCTGCCGAGCGGCTGGGCGGAGGCTGTGCCCAGCAGAATCAACGCAGGATGATCATCGACTCGCTCGCGCACTGGCGCGACATCATCGGCGTCCCGGTTTACTTCGCGCTCTACCGCGAAGGCGAGGTCGAACTCGTCTCCGTCGCCGACACACCCAGCTCGCCCGCCGTCGAGGAGTGGGCCGACTTCCGCGAGACGGCGCACGCGCATGCGATCGGTCAGTGCCTGCTGAGCCAGCTCGACGAGAAGTCCCGACAGGACCATCTCGACCGCTATCCGGTACGGGCCATCACTCCGTACACGGTGCGGGACAACAGGGCACTGCGCCAACGCCTGTCCTCGACGGAACGTATGCAGCCGGTCGTCGAGCGCCAGGAGTACGCACTCGGAACAGTGTGCGCCGCCATCCCGATCACGGCCGGATCGACCGCCGGGACCATGGCCATTTCGCTTCCTCTGCATCAAGAAGAGCGTTTGCTCTATGCAGTTGACCGACTTCGGAGTGAAGTAGGCGCGCTGTTGAGTTCGCTCGCGTTCTCTATCAGTATCTGAAAACTCACTTCTTGTGGTCCCCTAGCGCTTACACCACGATTGGGTCAATACGGCCAGAGGGATCATTTCTGACCACTCTCCACAACAGCGGGGTTGGCAATGCGCGAGTCGGTGCAGGCAGAGGTCATGATGAGCTTCCTCGTCTCGGAGGAGCTCTCGTTCCGGATTCCGGTGGATCTGCGGTACGACGCGAGCGACCCGTACGCCGTCCGGCTGACCTTCCGCCTTCCCGGCGACGACCCGGTGACCTGGGCTTTCGGCCGCGAATTGCTCCTCGACGGCGTCAACGGGCCCTGTGGGGAAGGCGATGTCCACATCGTCCCGGCGGGTATCCCGGCCGAAACCCCGGCCGAAATCCGGGCGGGCTCCCCGGTCGCCGCCTACCTCCCCGACGTACACATCCTGCTCCAGGTCGGCCCGGACCGGGCCCGGTTCCGGGTGGGCGCCGCGCCCCTGATCGCGTTCCTCGACCGTACCGACCGGCTCGTGCCCCTGGGGCAGGAGCGCGCGCTCGGGGACTTCGAGGGAAACCTCGACGACGCGCTCGTACGGATCCTCGCCGAGGACGCGGAGGAGCAGAACGCGGGCTGATTGCGCCCTCGCCTCGCCACGCCGCCACGCGCTCGCCTCCCGGACTGTGCCCGGACCGGCACTTCAGGCCTTGCGGCGCCGGCCTCTGCCCCCACGCCTCGGCGGGGGGGCAGAGGCCGACGCGCCCCCGGATCCCGACGCGCCCCCGGATCCCGGCGCGCCCCCGGATCCCAGGGCGCTGTCGGAAGCCGGGCGGTCGGCGGACACCACCAACGCCGCCAAGGCCGTCGTCACCGGCACCGAGGCCACGAGGCCGATGGATCCGACGAGGGTCCGTACGATCTCCTCCGCCACCAGCTCGCTGTTGGCAACGGTCCCCACACTGCTCTGCGCGATCGAGAAGAGCAGCAGCAGCGGCAGCGCCGCGCCCGCGTAGGCCAGCACGAGCGTGTTGACGACGGACGCGATGTGGTCCCGGCCGATCCGGATGCCGGCCCGGTAGAGGGCGCGCGGACCCATCGTCGGGTCGGCCTGGCGCAGTTCCCATACCGCCGACGTCTGAGTGACCGTCACATCGTCCAGTACGCCGAGCGAACCGATGATGACGCTCGCGAGCAGCAGGCCGCTCATGTCGATGTCCGGGTAAAGGCCGTGAATCAGCCCGGTGTTGTCGTCCGTGTTGCCGGTGAGACTGGCCCAGTCGATGAAGCCCGAGCCGAGCAGGCCGATCAGCAGCAGCGAGATCAGTGTGCCGATGACGGCGACGGACGTACGGGCCGTAAAGCCGTGGCACACGTACAGCGCGATCAACATGATCGCGCTCGCCCCGACCACCGCGACGATCAGCGGATCGGAGCCCTGCAGAATCGCCGGGAGGATGAAGAGCGTCAGGATGGCGAAGCTGACCACGAGCGCGATCAGCGCGAACAGGCCGCGCAGCCGGCCGACTGCGACCACGGCGACGGCGAAGATCCCCGCCAGCACCGCCAACGGGACCTTCCGGTTCACATCGGTCACCGAGTACTGAAGGTCGCGGGGTGCGTCCGGCGCGTACGCCACCACCACGCCCTGTCCCTCGGTCAACTGCCGCGGCGCGTCAGGCTGGATGATCTCGACGAAGGTGCGGCCCTTGTCCTCGCCGGTGGTCACCTTGATCGTCGCTCTCGCGCACTCCCCGTTCTGGGCCTGCTGCGCCTCGCGGCCCTCGGGCGTCGACGTGTCGCCTGTCGGTGGGACCTGCGCGGCGTTGACGTCCTTGCAGTCGACTTTCTCGACCTTGGTGACCGTGCCCTGCTGCGTCTGGCGGTCGAAACCCACACCGGTGCGCTCGTGCGCGGGCGCACCGCCTGGCCAGAGCACCACCAGACCGACGAGGACCGCGGTGGCGAACGGGATCAGAACAGCGGCGATGACCTTGCGCAGGTGCTGCGAGACGGGAGCCGCAGGACCGTGGCCGTGGGAGTGGCCGTGCGGGTGGCCATGGGGCTCTGGTGGGGGCGGGGGCAAGGAGGTCACCGACCGATCATCGCAAGAACACAGGGGGTCCACTGTTCAGCACGCCAGAGAGGACGCTAGCGTGGGGGCACCTTTGCACACGCGGGAGCTCGGAGCACCGGGCTGAGAGGGCGCTGACGAAGCTGCGCCGACCGCCGAACCTGTTACCGGGTAATGCCGGCGTAGGGAGTAGGTCTCATGACCATTCAGGATGCACGCACGCCTGCCGCCGATCCGGCGGAACGCAAGCCGGGCTGGCACAAGGGATACGTCACGGGCTCGCGCCCCGACCTCCGCGTGCCGGTACGTCAGGTGCACCTCACCAACGGCAAGGACGTGACGCTGTACGACACGTCCGGTCCGTACACCGACCCCACCGTCGAAACCGACGTCCGCCGCGGGCTGCCGCCGCTGCGGGAGAACTGGATCGTCGGCCGCGGCGACACCGAGGAGTACGCGGGGCGCCCGGTCCGTCCCGAGGACGACGGCATCAAGCACACCTCGCCGCGCGGGGGCCTGCGCAACCTCGACGCGGTCTTCCCCGGCCGCCCGCGCCAGCCGCGGCGGGGCCGGGACGGGCAGGCGGTGACGCAACTCGCGTACGCGCGCCGGGGCGAGATCACTCCGGAGATGGAGTACGTCGCGATCCGCGAAAACGTCTCTCCCGAGGTCGTACGGGAGGAGATCGCGGCCGGCCGGGCCGTGCTGCCTGCCAACGTGAACCACCCGGAGATCGAGCCGATGATCATCGGCAAGCGGTTCCTGGTCAAGGTCAACGCCAACATCGGGAACTCGGCCGTCACGTCCTCCATCGAAGAGGAGGTGGAGAAGATGACGTGGGCGACGAAGTGGGGCGCGGACACCGTCATGGACCTCTCCACCGGCCGCAACATCCACACCACCCGCGAGTGGGTGCTGCGCAACTCTCCCGTGCCGATCGGCACCGTTCCGCTCTACCAGGCTCTGGAGAAGGTCGACGGCAAGGCCGAGGAGCTGACCTGGGAGATCTACAAGGACACGGTCATCGAGCAGGCCGAGCAGGGTGTCGACTACATGACGGTCCATGCCGGTGTGCTTCTGCGGTACGTGCCGCTGACCGCGCGCCGCAAAACCGGCATCGTCTCGCGCGGCGGCTCGATCATGGCCGCCTGGTGCCTGGCGCACCACAAGGAGTCGTTCCTGTACGAGAACTTCGACGAGCTCTGCGCGATCCTCGCCGCGTACGACGTCACGTACTCCCTCGGTGACGGCCTGCGCCCCGGATCGATCGCCGACGCCAACGACGAGGCGCAGTTCGCGGAGCTGCGCACGCTGGGTGAGCTCAACACCATCGCCAAGCGGCACAACGTACAGACGATGATCGAGGGCCCCGGTCACGTCCCGATGCACAAGATCAAGGAGAACATCGACCTCCAGCAGGAAATCTGCGAGGAGGCGCCGTTCTACACTCTGGGCCCCCTGACCACCGATGTCGCCCCGGCGTACGACCACATCACGTCCGGCATCGGGGCCGCGATGATCGCCTGGTGGGGTACGGCGATGCTGTGTTACGTCACGCCCAAGGAGCACCTGGGCCTGCCGGACCGCGACGACGTGAAGACCGGCGTCATCACGTACAAGATCGCGGCGCACGCGGCGGACCTGGCGAAGGGGCACCCCGGCGCGCAGGAATGGGACGACGCGCTGTCGGACGCGCGGTTCGAGTTCCGGTGGGAGGACCAGTTCAACCTGGCTCTCGACCCGGACACGGCCCGTGAGTTCCACGACGAGACACTGCCCGCCGAACCGGCGAAGACGGCGCACTTCTGCTCGATGTGCGGGCCGAAGTTCTGCTCGATGAAGATCTCCCAGGACATCCGGCGCCGGCACGGCGACGCCCTGCAGACCGACGAGATCGAGGCCGGGATGGCGGAGAAGTCGGCGGAGTTCGCGGCGGCGGGCAACCGCGTCTACCTGCCGCTCGCGGACTGACCCGGGAGCCAGGGCCCGGGCCGCGCCGCGAAAAAGGCGGTCCGGGTCGGCTCACTTCCCTGTCATTCGGGGGCGTATACCGGTGCCTTGCGGGTCACTTCCGGGTCAGGACGCAGAGTTCACCGCTGTCGGGGTCGCCGACGTACGTCCACAGCGCCGGGGCGTCCTGGGTGCCGATCGCTTCGTACGAGAAGAATTCGTCGTTGTAGTCAAAATCGACTTGGGTGGCCGGGGCATCGTCGTCCGGCAACGCCCATTCGTCGTGCCGCCAGGTGCCCGGACCCGGTGCGAGGACGACGGGCTCGTCGGCCGTGCAGACCCCGGCCGCCGTGAATGTCATGTCCGGAGCCAGGGCGAGAGTCCCGCCCTCCTCGTCCTGCCAGGCGCCGACCAGTTCCGCCTGCGTGAGCACGAGCGGGTCACCGAGGGGCACCGGCGGCGGAAACAGGTACCGCCCGAGGACCATCAGGCCGAGCAGCACGGCGGGCGTGAGCGCCAGCAACAGCCCGCAGCCCAGGGCTGCCGCGCAGCCACCGACCAGCGGCAGCTGCCACTTCCGCCGCGGCGGGACGTCCCACTGGGCCGGGGCGGCCTCGGGCAGGCCTTCGGTACTCAACAGGCTCCCCGGCGGTCACTGGCGGCGGCCACCACTCGGGCCGGCACCGCCATCATGCACGTGCCGCCGCGGGGCGACAGCAGGGGGTGCCCCGGCTCGTGGACGCGGCCACCCCCGTCGGCCCTGTCCTCGCCGGCCCTGTCTCCGCCGGCCCGGTCTTCGCCGGTCTTCCCTCAGTCCGGCTGGTGTTCCGGGCCGCCGAAGTCCGGGCTGGTGAAGTCCGGACTGCTGTAGCTCGGGCGCCCCGCCGACGGGCCGCCGTCCGGACCAGGACTGGTGAAATCCGGGCGGCTGTAACCCAGGTTCGGGATACGGCCCACGGGGCGGCGTGGGGCGGAGGCGGCCGGGTCGGTGCTGGGGTCCGCCAGGGCGTCGCGCAGGAACGGCAGGATGCCGCGCTCGAGCAGGGCGTTGCGCCAGGCCTCGCGGGCCCGGAAGACCTCGTCGGGGAGCTCGTCCGACTCGTTCGCCACCACCTCTGTCTCGCTGTTGCGCAACGCGGTGAGCAGCAGGCCGACCGCGGCGACGAGGATGGCCGCCGCGGTGAGGCCGCCGAAGAGCCAGCCCGTGGTGATCATTGTGTCCGCGAACGCCGGCTCCGGGGTGAGCAGCTTGAGGATGTAACCCACGAGCAGGAAGATCAACGCGGCGGTGCCGGCGAGGACGGGCGCGAGCACGGCGACAATCGCGCTGAGTCCGGCGCCGCTGGTCACGTCGGCCAAGCCCGTTCCCGACCCCGCACCTGGGCCCGTGCCCGTGCCCGTGTCGAGAGTCAGTCCGCCGCGGGCCGCGGACGGATCCCGGAGCTCCTCGCGGACCTTCACGAAATGCTCATACTCGGCGGCGGCCGCCGTGGTGAGAAGCGCACTTGCGTTCAGTGCCATCGTGCGCAGTTGTTCGGCGTTGAGCCGCTCGCCGATGGCCGACAGATCAGGACGGTCGTGCGCGGTGCGCAGTGCCTCATCGAGGATCCGCTCGAATTCCGGACGGTCCTCGGTCAGCAGGTGCGGAGCGCTGGTCATGTGCATCCCCCGATGCTCCGTAGGGCCGGTTTGCCCGCGTAGACCGGGCAGTCGGCGGAAACGGAGGAGAGTCTGCTACGGATAAGCCGATGGTAGAACGCCTACGGCACGCGGTGACAGGGCCTTTGCGGAAATTGGCCGCACGAGCCGGGCCGATCTCCCCCAATCAACCACGGAGTCTGCACCATTGGGAGTCAATTGCCCAAAGGGAGTTGGACTACCAGGAGTTTGCCTGCCATGGTCACTCCGCCGTCCATCGCGATGGCGAGCCCGTCGGCGTACACGTGCGGCCCGTCGACGCCAGGCGTTCCGCCGTCCTCTCCGTCCTCCGAGCCGACTTCGCCGAGGAGATACGGGATCGGGCTGTGGCCGTGGACGACGCGCTGCCCGCCATAGGCGCCGAGCAGCTCCCGGACCGCCTGGGGACCGGTGTCGTCGCGGAATGCGAAGCGCTTGGTGAACTTCCGGAAGAGGTCCCAGCACTCGTTGGCGTCGTTGCGGTTGAGGACGTCGTGGACGGTGTCGTTGACGGCCTCGATGGAGTCGCCGTAGTCGAGGTAGGCGGTCGTGTCGGAGTGCATCAGCAGATGTCCGTCCGCCTCGACGACCGCGTCGAGGCGGGCCATCCACTGGAGGTGGACGTCCTGGAGGCGTTCCATGTCGGTGCGCTGGCCGCCGTTGAGCAGCCAGGCGGCCTGGAAGGTGGCGGTGCCGGCACCGGAGTTGACCGGTGTGTCGCCGAACCGCTTGGCGCCGAGAAGAAGCAGTTCGTGGTTGCCCATCAGGGCCTTGCAGTAGCCGCCCGCGGCCGCGGCCTCGGCGGAGAGCCGCATGACGAGGTCGATGACGCCGATGCCGTCGGGGCCACGGTCGGTGAAGTCGCCGAGAAACCAGAGCCGGGCGGTACCGGCGGACCAGTGGCCGTCGGCGTCGATGAGGCCCTGGGCGTGCAGCTCGGTCACGAGTTCGTCGAGGTAACCGTGGACGTCGCCGACGACGTACAGCGGCCCGGGGCCGTCGGGGGTCGGCGCGCCGGCCGGGTCCGCGTCGGAGTCCGGGTCCGCCGGGACCTGGACCTGGACGGTGTCGCCGGGGCCGCCACGGCCGATGACCGGGAGATCGCGCTGCGTCGGGGTGTAGCCGTCGGGTTCCTCGGCCGCGTACGGAACCTGCTCAGCGGTGTACGGCACCCGCTGGGCCGCGTACGGGTCGGGCTCGGCGGCATACGGAACGGACTCGTGCACGGGCACCGGAGGAACGCGGAAGTCCCGCAATGTCGCCGTCCGCACCACGGGTCCCTGACCGGCCCCCTGTGTCATCGACCCCTCCACCACCGTCGCGCCGCCGTACACCGTCGGACCTTCCTGGTCGTGGGGGTCCGCGGTGTCGTGCGCCCATCATAGGAATGCGGCTCGTGCTGTGTGACGCACCAGGGGTGGTGAATCGGAGCAGGCAACGAGGTTCGCCGGGTGTTTCTCCCGAAATGGGTGGGATCGCTCGTGGTGGGTCCTGAAGGTTTCGGTCGGTAGATGGTGAGGGGTTTCGTCCGGGAGGCCGTGGGGGAGCCCGTGCGCGAGCCCGTCGGGGAGTCCGTCGGGCTCATTCCTGGGACGGGGAGCGCGGTGCGCTGACCGTGGTGCGTGGCGGGCGGCGCTGCGACGAGGTGCGGATGATGAGTTCGGTCGGTATCACCTGCTCGATGGGCCGGCCGGTGTCGATGCCCTCGATGGCGTCGATGAGGAGCTGGACCACGGCGGTTCCGATGCGGCGCGGCTTGAGCGAGAGTGTGGTGATGGGCGGTTCGGTGTTGGCGTACACGGTGGACTCGCTGCAGCAGACCAGCAGGAGGTCATCGGGGACGCGCAGCCCGTACCGCCGGGCGGCGGCGAGCAGGTCTGTGCCGTTGGGGTCGAAGAGCCCGTACACGGCGTCGGGCCGGTCGGGCCGGGCGAGCAGCCGGTCGGCGGCGACGGCGCCGGCGCACGGGTCGTGGGCGGGGTAGGACTCGTACACCGGGTCTTGTCCCACGCGGTCGCACCAGTTGAGGTACGCGGTGGTGGAGAGCCGGGTGTAGGTGTCGGTGGTGGTGCCGGTGAGCAGTCCGATCCGGCGGGCGCCGGCGTCGGCCAGGTGGTCGAGCAGTCCCAGTACGGCGGCCTCGTGGTCGTTGTCGACCCAGGCGGTGACGGGGAGGGAGCCGGCCGGGCGTCCGTCGGACACGACGGGCAGGCCCTGTCGTACCAGCTCGGAAACGACCGGGTCGTGGTCGGAGGGGTCGATGACGACGGTGCCGTCGAGGGCGACGTTCGACCAGACGTCGTGCCGGGAGGTGGCGGGGAGGATGACCAGGGCATAGCCGCGGGCGAGCGCGGCGGAGGTGGCCGCTCTGGCCATCTCGGCGAAGTACGCGAATTCGGTGAAGGTGAAAGGTTCATCCCCGTAGGTCGTCACGGTCAGGCCGATGAGGCCCGACTTTCCGGTACGGAGCGTGCGGGCCGCCGCGGATGGGCGGTAGCCCAGCCGCTCTGCGACCTCGCGGACGTGGCGGCGGGTGGCATCAGGGAGCCGGCCCTTGCCGTTGAGCGCGTCGGAGACGGTCGTGATGGAGACACCGGCTGCGGCGGCCACGTCCCTGATGCCCGCTCGCCCTCGCCGGCTGCCCCGCCGGGGTGTGTCCGTCCGGCTTACCTGGTGCTTCCCTGCTGCTGTCATGGCGAGCCGATAGTAGGGCTCGGACGGGTGGTTGGTCCGCGTGCATATGCACTCGTTGACAGGCACGTTTCTGCAAGGTTCACCACCCCCAACTACCTTAGAAACGGAGGCAGTTGGGGTTAGAGGGGGTGATCTGGCGCTCATCGACCGGCGCGGGCCTGCCAAGGAACCGATGTTTCGAAGCGGTCTCAACTCACCTTCACGAGGGATGCGCGCCACGGCGCAAGCCACCGGCGCGCGACGATTGAGGGGCGCTCCCCCCTTTCTGTCCGCCGCCCATTCGCAGCAGAGCGGAATCCTCATAAGGTGAGGAGTATTGAGTTGCACGGGAACGGTCGGTCGAGGAGGACCTGCGGTGAGCGAGAAGAGCCCCAAGCTGCGCGCCGAGCTGGACGGCATCCCCACCTACAAGCCGGGCAGGCCTGCCGCGGCCGGGGGTCCGTCGGCGTACAAGCTGTCCTCGAACGAGAACCCGTATCCGCCGCTGCCCGGTGTGCTCGAGAGCGTGATCGCCGCGGCCGGGAACTTCAACCGCTACCCGGACATGGCCTGCACGGGCCTGATGAACGAGCTGGCCGAGCGGTTCGCGGTTCCCGTTTCGCACCTGGCGACCGGCACCGGCTCGGTCGGTGTCGCGCAGTCGCTGCTGCAGTCGACGTCGGGGCCTGGCGACGAGGTCATCTACGCCTGGCGGTCGTTCGAGGCCTACCCGATCATTACCCAGATTTCTGGCGCGACGGCGGTGCCTGTTCCGCTGACGGCCGGCGACGTGCACGACCTGGACGCGATGGCGGACGCGATCACCGACCGGACGCGGCTGATCTTCGTGTGCAACCCGAACAACCCGACCGGCACGGTGGTACGCAGGGCCGAGCTGGAGCGATTCCTCGACCGGGTCCCCACGGATGTGCTCGTGGTCCTGGACGAGGCGTACCGGGAGTTCATCAGGGATGCCGATGTCCCCGACGGCATCGAGATCTACCGCGCGCGACCGAACGTGGCTGTGCTGCGCACGTTTTCCAAGGCCTACGGGCTGGCCGGCCTGCGGGTCGGATTCGCCGTCGCACACGAGCCGGTCGCGGCCGCGCTGCGCAAGACGGCTGTCCCCTTCGGTGTGAGCCAGCTCGCCCAGGATGCGGCGGTGGCTTCGTTGCAGGCCGAGGACGAACTCCTCGGGCGGGTCGGCTCACTGGTTTGTGAGCGCAACCGGGTCTGCGAAACGCTGATCAAGCAGGGCTGGACCGTGCCCGAGACGCAGGCGAACTTCGTCTGGCTGCGGCTGGGGGAGCGGACGACCGACTTCGCCGCGGCGTGCGAGCGGGCCGGTGTGGTGGTCCGGCCGTTCGCGGGGGAGGGCCTGCGGGTCACGATCGGTGAGTCCGAGGCCAATGACCTGTTCCTGCACACGGCCGAGGCCTTCCGTCAGGAGCTGTAGGCCGCGGGGCAGTAGCGCGCAGTCGGTACGCGCAGCTGCAGGCAGTTGGTGCGCTCGGCTGTAGGTGTAGGTGTAGGTCTTGGAGATGTGATTCACCGTGTGGTCGGGAGGTTCCCGCTCCCTATGGCACGAGTTCCACCCGGATCGGGTCACCGTCGCGCACGGTGGCCAGCAGGCGCGGGTCGCCGTCGATCCGGCCGAGCAGATTGCACGGGCTCGCGAGGCGGCATTCCCCGCCTCGCGAGATCGGTGTGGGGCCGTACGGCAGGGCTAGCGCGTCGCCGTCGGTCCAGAACGCGACCGTGCCCGGTCCCACCACCTGCTGCGCGTCCGGTTCGAGGGCGGCGGTCAGGCAGGTATCGAAGTAGACCTCCTCACCCCAGGTGTGGGCGGAGGCGGAGAGCGGCAGGGCCGCGATGAGGACCTTGCTCGTCGGGGTCCGGTCGAGGGTTGCCGTCAGGTGCCCGGCAGGCCAGGAGATTCGGATCTTCATGGTCGGATTCAACAATATGTTGAAGAAATCCGGAAGCCACCCCCCGGTGGAACATGCGAAGTTTCTATGAGCAATAATGCTTGTGAATGTGAACGCTTTCACAAGCGCGTCCTGGTTTGTCACGCGATGTCAGTGAACAACCGGGGAGACGGCCGCTGTGACAACGGTGAAGTAAGGAGAGACGACGTGGACCTCGCTCTTGCGCCAGAGACTCTCGCGCGCTGGCAGTTCGGTATCACCACCGTCTACCACTTCCTCTTCGTGCCTTTGACGATCTCTCTCGCCGCGCTGACCGCGGGCCTGCAGACCGCCTGGGTGCGGACGGAGAACGAGAAGTACCTCAGGGCCACGAAGTTCTGGGGAAAGCTCTTCCTGATCAACATCGCCATGGGTGTGGTCACCGGCATCGTTCAGGAGTTCCAGTTCGGCATGAACTGGTCCGACTACTCCCGCTTCGTCGGCGACATCTTCGGCGCCCCGCTTGCGTTCGAAGCCCTGATCGCCTTCTTCTTCGAGTCCACATTCATCGGGCTGTGGATCTTCGGCTGGGACAAGCTGCCGAAAAAGATCCACCTCGCGTGCATGTGGATGGTGTCGATCGGCACCGTTCTCTCCGCGTACTTCATCCTGGCCGCCAACTCCTGGATGCAGCACCCGGTCGGCTACCGGATCAACGAGGAGCGTGGGCGGGCGGAGCTCACCGACTTCTGGCTCGTGCTCACCCAGAACACCGCGCTCACCCAGTTCTTCCACACCATGACGGCCGCCTTTCTCGTCGGCGGCGCGTTCATGGCCGGCATCTCCGCCTTCCATCTGGCGCGCAAGCGGCACATCCCCGTGATGCGGACCTCCCTGCGCGTAGGGCTGGTGACGGTGGTGATCGCCGGAGCACTCACGGCCGTGAGTGGTGACCTGCTCGGCAAGGTCATGTTCAAGCAGCAGCCGATGAAGATGGCCGCGGCCGAGGCGCTGTGGGACGGCGAAGCGCCCGCACCCTTCTCGGTCTTCGCGTACGGAGACGTCGACGCGGGCCACAACAAGGTGGCCGTGGAGATCCCGGGACTGCTTTCCTTCCTGGCCAACGACGATTTCACCTCGTACGTCCCCGGCATCAACGACGTCAACAAGGCGGAGCAGGAGCGGTTCGGGCCCGGGGACTACCGGCCCAATATCCCGGTCGCCTACTGGGGCTTCCGCTGGATGATCGGCTTCGGTATGACGTCCTTCGGTATCGGGCTCCTCGGCCTCTGGCTCACGCGGAGGAAGTTCCTTCTGCCGCCGGGGCTGCGCACCGGCCACGACGAGGTGCCGGGTCTGGTGCTCTTCCGGAACAAGGCCCTCAGTCCCAGGTTCACCACGTGGTACTGGATCGTGGCGCTGTGGACGATGGCCTTCCCGCTGATCGCCAACTCCTGGGGCTGGATCTTCACCGAGATGGGCCGCCAGCCCTGGGTTGTCTACGGCGTCCTGCGCACCCGCGATGCGGTCTCCCCCGGTGTCTCGCAGGGCGAGGTGATCATCTCGATGACGGTCTTCACCCTCCTCTACGCAATCCTCGCCGTGATCGAGGTCAGGCTGCTGCTGAAGTACGTCAAGGCGGGACCGCCCGAACTCACGGAGGCCGACCTCAACCCGCCCACCCGGATCGGCGGCGACGACAAAGACGCCGACCGACCCATGGCCTTCTCGTACTGAGTCGCTGAGGAGCTGAGGTATGGAACTCCACGACGTCTGGTTCGTGCTCATAGCCGTTCTCTGGACCGGCTACTTCTTCCTCGAGGGCTTCGACTTCGGGGTCGGGGTGCTGACCAAGCTGCTGGCCCGCGACCGCAAGGAGCGGCGGGTCCTCATCAACACCATCGGTCCCGTCTGGGACGGCAACGAGGTCTGGCTGCTCACCGCCGGCGGTGCGACTTTCGCTGCCTTCCCCGAGTGGTACGCGACCCTCTTCTCCGGCTTCTACCTGCCCTTGCTGCTGATCCTCGTGTGCCTGATCGTGCGCGGGGTCGCCTTCGAGTACCGGGCGAAGCGGCCCGAGGAGAAGTGGCAGACCAACTGGGAACACGCGATCTTCTGGACCTCATTGCTCCCCGCGCTGCTGTGGGGTGTCGCCTTCGGCAACATCGTGCGCGGGGTGAAGATCGATGCCGAGATGGAGTACGTCGGCAGCCTCGGGGACCTGGTCAACCTCTACTCGATACTCGGTGGACTGGTCACGCTCACTCTCTTCACCTTCCACGGCGCTGTGTTCACCGCCCTCAAGACGGTGGGGGACATACGGGACCGGTCACGGCGGCTCGCGACCTCACTTGGTCTGGTGACGGCCGTGCTGGCACTTGTCTTCCTGGCCTGGACTCAGATCTCGCGCGGCGACGGCAAGAGCCTCGTCGCGATGATCGTGGCGGTTCTCGCCCTTGCGGCGGCGCTTGGCTTCAACGTGGCGGGGCGAGAAGGCTGGGCGTTCGCCCTGTCCGGGGTCACTATCGCGGCGGCTGTCGCGATGCTGTTCCTGACGCTGTTTCCGAACGTCATGCCGTCCTCGCTGAACGAGGAGTGGAACCTCACGGTCACCAACGCCTCGTCCAGCCCGTACACCTTGAAGATCATGACCTGGTGTGCGGCGGTCGCAACGCCGATCGTGCTGCTGTATCAAAGTTGGACGTACTGGGTGTTCCGCAAGCGGATCGGGACGCAGCACATCGCCGATGCGCACTAGTGGGGGATGTTTCACGTGAAACCGATCGACCCGCGTCTGCTCCGTTACGCCCGGTCCACACGTCACTTCCTCGTAGCCGTGGTGGTCCTCGGGCTGGCCGGAGCGGGCCTGGTCGTGGCCCAGGCCATGCTTATCGCCGAAGTGGTGGTGGGCGCGTTCCAGCGGAGTCCGGACGGCTCCGAGCTGCGGACACCGCTGCTCCTGCTCGCGGTTGTGGCACTCGGACGCGGGCTGGTGGCCTGGCTGACCGAGCTCGCCGCTCACCGGGCCGGCGCGGCGGTGAAGTCCGAGCTGCGTGTGCGGCTGCTGGAACGGGCCACTGAACTGGGGCCCGGCTGGCTCAGTGGACAGCGCACCGGATCTCTCGTCGCGCTGGCGACCCGCGGGGTCGACGCCCTCGACGACTACTTTGCTCGCTATCTGCCCCAGCTGGGGCTCGCGGTGGTGGTTCCGGTCGCGGTACTGGCCAGGATTGTCACCGAGGACTGGGTCTCGGCCGCGGTCATCGTGCTCACCCTTCCGCTGATCCCGCTCTTCATGGTCCTCATCGGATGGGCCACCCAGGCCCGGATGGACCGCCAGTGGCGGCTGCTGTCCCGGCTGTCCGGACACTTCCTCGATGTCGTCGCGGGGCTGCCCACGCTCAAGGTTTTCGGCCGGGCCAAGGCCCAGGCCGAGTCGATCCGTGCCATCACCGACGACTACCGCCGAGCGACACTTCGGACGCTGCGTATCGCCTTCCTGTCATCGTTCGCCCTGGAACTGCTCTCCACCCTCTCGGTCGCCCTGGTCGCGGTCGGCATCGGTATGCGGCTGGTGCACGGGGACCTCGACCTCTACACCGGTCTGGTGATCCTGGTCCTGGCGCCGGAGGCGTACTTGCCACTGCGTCAGGTCGGAGCGCAGTACCACGCCGCCGCCGAGGGACTCTCGGCGGCGGAGGAGATCTTCTCGGTACTGGAGACGGAGCCGCTGCGGGTGGCTGGGACAGCCGCCGTCCCGGCGGGCCCACTGCGCGTTGAGCACGTCATGGTCCGTCATCCCGGGCGCACCGAACCCTCGCTCCCTACGGTGTCGTTGACGGTCCAGCCGGGCGAGACAGTGGCGATCGTCGGCCCCAGCGGAGCCGGCAAGTCCACGCTGTTGGGCGTGCTGCTCGGCTTCGTGCCTCCTACCGATGGGCGCGTAATGGTCGGGGACGCCGACCTCGCGTCGCTCTCCCCCCAGCAGTGGCGGGAGCAGATCGCCTGGGTTCCGCAGCGGCCCCATCTGTTCGCGGGCACCATCGCGGAGAACGTACGGCTGGCGCGACCGGACGCCGACGACGCGGCCGTACGGACGGCGCTCCGGGAGGCAGGCGCCTACGACTTCGTCGAGGCACTCCCCCAAGGTGCGGACACGGTGCTGGGTGAGGGCGGTACGGGACTCTCCGCCGGCCAGCGCCAACGGCTGGCGCTGGCCCGGGCCTTCCTGGCGGACAGGCCGCTGCTGCTGCTCGACGAACCGACGGCGAACCTGGACGGCGAGACGGAGGCGGCCGTCGTCGACGCAGTGCGCAGACTAGCCGTAGGCCGTACGGTCCTGCTGGTCGTCCACCGGCCGGCGCTGCTGGCGGTGGCCGACCGTGTGGTGCGGCTGGCTCCCGCTCTCGACATGGTGGAGGGGCACGGAGGGGCCACGGCTCTGTGGACCCAGGACGGTGCTCCCGGTATAACGGTGACGGAATCCACTTCCGCACCGGACGCGCCGCAAGCCGCGGGCGACGACCGCGCACATGGGGCTCAGCTTGCCCGGGTGCGGCGGGACGCCGCGGCGCTGCGTGGGCGCTTCGGACTGGCGTTGCTGCTCGGGAGCCTCGCGGTGGGATCGGCCGTGGGGCTCATGGCCGTCTCCGGATGGCTGATCTCGCGTGCGTCCGAGCAGCCGCCCGTGTTGTATCTGATGGTGGCCGTGACGGCGACCCGCGCGTTCGGCATCGGGCGGGCCGTGTTCCGCTACGCCGAGCGCCTGGTCTCGCACGATGCGGTGCTCCGGATCCTGGCGGATCTGCGGGTGAGTGTGTACCGGCGGCTGGAGCGGATCGCCCCGGCCGGACTCCGCGAGACCCGGCGTGGGGATCTGCTGTCCCGGCTGGTCTCCGACGTGGACGCTCTGCAGGACTACTGGCTGCGGTGGCTGCTGCCGGTCGGCACGGCCCTGCTGGTGGGCACCGCATCGGTCGGATTCACCGCATGGTTGCTCCCCGAGGCGGGTGCGGTGCTCGCGGCCGGGCTGCTCGTCGCGGGCGTGGGGGTGCCTGCGCTCAGCGGTGTGGGCGCCCGGCGGGCGGAGCGGCAGCTGGCTCCGGCCCGCGGCCGATTGGCGACCCGGATAGTGGATCTCCTTTCCGGCACGGCAGAGTTGACTGTCGCGGGAGCCCTGGAGGGGCGCAAGGCGCAGGCCCGGGAGGCGGACTCCATGCTCACCCGCCTTGCCTCGCGGGGCGCCGCCGCGACCGCGCTGGGCGGCGGTCTGTCCGCACTCGCCTGCGGCCTGACCGTGGTGAGCGCGGCGCTCGTCGGAGTGGTCGCCGTCTACGACGGGCGGCTGCCCGGAGTGCAACTGGCGGTGGTCGTACTGACTCCGCTGGCCGCATTCGAGGCAGTCAGCGGCCTGCCGCTCGCCGTCCAGTACCGGCAACGCGTGAAGCGCAGTGCCGAGCGGGTGTACGAGGTGCTCGACGCTCCGGTGCCGGTCACCGAGGCGCGCGTACCGGCCCGGAGGCCCGAGTCTCCCTTCCCGCTGAAGGTGAGCGGGCTGTCCGCCCGATACCCGGGGCAGGAGTGGGATGCGCTCAGCGATTTCGATCTGACCCTGGAGGCAGGGCAGAGGGTCGCCGTCGTCGGTTCCTCGGGTTCCGGCAAGACAACGCTCGCCCAGGTGCTGCTCCGCTTCCTGGACGCGCGAGAGGGGTCGTACACCCTCGGTGGAACGGACGCGTCAGCGTTGCACGGCGACGCGGTGCGCGGGTTCGTCGGGCTCTGCGCCGAAGACGCGCATCTCTTCGACAGCTCGGTGCGGGAAAATCTCCGGATGGCCCGCACCGGGGCCACGGAGGGGGAGCTGCGGGCCGCCCTTGCCGCCGCCCGGCTGCTGGAGTGGGCCGACGGGCTGCCCGACGGGCTCGACACCCTGGTCGGCGAGCACGGGGAGCGGATCTCCGGCGGCCAGCGCCGGCGACTTGCCCTGGCCCGTGCGCTGCTGGCCGACTTTCCCGTACTCGTACTGGACGAGCCTGCCGAGCACCTCGACCTGGAGACGGCGGACGCGCTGACGGCAGATCTGCTCACCGCGACCGCGGGGCGTACGACCCTGCTCATCACCCACCGGCTGCAGGGGCTGGACGCGGTCGACGAGGTGATCGTGCTGGACGGGGGCCGGGTCGTGCAGCGCGGTACGTACGCCGAGCTGGCGGCGGCCGAGGGGCCGCTGCGCCGGATGCTGGAGCGTGAGCTGGCGACCACCGTCCTGTACGGACTGACCGTCGACGGGTCCTCGGCGGTAGTCGATGACGGGCTTTCCCCGCCCTACGACGCCATCCGGGGCCGGACAGGGGTCAGGGAGGTATCGCTGTCGGCCAGACGGTCCTATCGAGGCAGTTGATACGAAAAACCGTGCCGGGGCTGGGCGACGATCCGTGCATGCGACGTGGACCACTTGGGCTGCCCCTCGTTCCCGTGCTGTGCGTATGCGGCGGGCTGCTGGTTTCGGCGGTCACCAGCGGAGGAAGCGACGGATCGGACAGCGGTTCCGGGGCGGCCGGACCGTGCCCCGGCGCAGTGCGCGTGAACCAGCCCAGCGGTGCGGCCGGCGGGCTGAGCTGGGTCCTGCCCGTGGAGGGCTACGTGTTGTCCACGTCCTTCGGCAGTACCGGGGCACGTTGGTCGAACGGGCACACCGGGCAGGACTTCGCCGTTCCGTCCGGCACGCCCGTGCGTTCGGTGGGCGACGGACAGGTCGTGCGCGTGGCGTGCGGCGGCGCCTTCGGCACCGAGATCGTGGTCGGGCACCCCAACGGCTACTACTCGCAGTACGCGCACCTGGCCTCGGTCGCCGTAGATCGCGGGGAACGGGTGCGCACCGGCCAGTGGATCGGACGGGCGGGGTCCACGGGCAACTCGACCGGGCCGCACCTCCACTTCGAGATGCGGCTCACACCCCACCACGGTTCGGGTGTCGACCCGGCGCGCTGGCTGCGCGCACACGGGGCGGATCCCACCGAGTAGGCGGGCCCGGCAGGGTGGCGCTCGGCACCGGACAGGGACTGGCTAGAGGCGGCCGTCGCGGCACTCGGCGAGGATGCGCTCGATGACGACGGCGACGCCGTCCTCGTTGTTCGCCACGGTGCGTCCGGAGGCTGCGGCCACCACGTCGGGGTGGGCATTGCCCATCGCGTACGACGTGCCGGCCCAGCTCAGCATCTCCAGGTCGTTCGGCATGTCCCCGAAGGCCACGACCTGCTCGGGCGCGATGCCGCGCTCGGCGCAGCAGAGCGCGAGCGTGCTGGCCTTGGAGACACCGAGCCCGCTGATCTCCAGCAAAGCGGTGGCGCTGGAGCGCGTGATGGACCCGAGGTCACCCGCCGCCGTGCGGCCGAGGGTGAGGAAGTCGTCAGGCGCGAGCTCGGGGTGGTGGGCGAGCAGCTTGAGCACCGGCGCTCCGGCACCCTCCGACTCCTCGTGCAGGAGCTTCTCGGCGATGGCGACGGTGGCGCCCGGGTCTAGGAAGAACGGCGGGTAGGTCGGCTCGTAGTGAATACCGGTGGTCAGCTCGACCGCGAAGGACGTCCCGGGGGCGGCGGCGCGGAGCGCGTGCACGATTTCGAGGGCGCGTGCCCGCTCAAGGGCGCGGACCTCGATGATCCGGCCGCCTGCGTGCAGATCGACGACCGCCGCGCCGTTGGCGCAGATCGCCAGGCCGTGACCATGCACATGGGCGCTGACGACGTCCATCCAGCGGGCGGGGCGTCCGGTGACGAAGAAGACCTCGATCCCGGCCTCCTCGGCGGCCGCAAGGGCGGCGATCGTACGGTCCGAGACCGATTTGTCGTCACGCAGCAGCGTGCCATCCAGATCGGTGGCGATCAGCCGGGGGCCAGTGAGGTTCTTGGGAGCTGAGGTCACGGATCCATCTTCGCGCACCGGGGTGCACGAGCGTTCGCGAGGGCGCACATCTGAGTTCCGGCACCGGGCGCGGGCAAATGGGGCCGGACAGGGTGTGCGCGCGGGCACCGTATGGTCGTACATATGCGCCTGAGTACCGTGATCCTTCCTGTCCGCCGCTGGCATGAGGGTGGCCGCGAGCAGTGGCAGCGAGCCGAGCAGCTCGGTTTCCACACCGCGTACACCTACGACCACCTGTCGTGGCGGACGTTCCGCGACGGACCGTGGTTCGGCGCCGTCCCGACGCTCACGGCGGCCGCCGCGTCCACCGACCGGCTGCGTCTGGGCACTTTGGTCACGTCGCCGAACTTCCGGCACCCGGTGACCCTGGCCAAGGATTTGATCACCCTGGACGACGTCTCGGGCGGCCGTATCACTCTCGGCATCGGCGCCGGCGGTAACGGCTTCGACGCCACGACGCTGTTGAAAAGCGGCCAGGAGCCCTGGACGCCCCGTGAGCGGGCCGACCATTTCGCGGAATTCGTGCCGCTGCTGGACCGGCTGCTCACCGAGCCCGTGGTCACCCACGAGGGCACCCACTACTCCGCCACCGAGGCCCGCAACATCCCGGGCTGTGTACAGCGCCCACGCCTGCCCTTCGCCGTCGCCGCGACCGGGCCTCGGGGGCTCAAGCTGGCCGCACGGCACGGGCAGGCCTGGGTGACCACCGGCGACCCGAGGCTCTTCGAGTCCGGAACGCCCGGCCAGTCGCTGGAGGCCATCCGCGGGCAGATCGGGAAGCTCGGTGCGGCCTGCGCGGAGATCGGCCGGGACGCGAGCGAACTCGACAAGATCTTTCTCACCGGCTTCACCCCGGACCGTCCCCTGGACTCCATCGACGCCTTCGTCGACTTCGCGGGCCGGCACTTCGCCCTGGGAATCACCGAGATCGTGATTCACGCCCCGATCCCCGACTCGGACTTCGCCACCGACGTGAAGGTCTTCGAGCGCATCGCGATGGAGGGCCTGGCTCAGCTCGGCTAGCGCCCGCTGCGGAACCTGCTGCTGCACCGCGCGGCCGACCCGTTACCCACCGCCGTCAACCCGGTGACGGACCCGGGGTTACCTCACCCGGGTGGACGGCTCATGCCGCATGCTCGGCGGCCGATCGCCCGTACCGGTACGTCTGTCATACGGGTCCGGCCCGTCGCGCGGCCCCACGGCGAGGGCACGGTGGACGGGCCGTGAACGGAGGTCGACGGGACAGGTGCTGGGCAGATGATCAGCGCGCGAACTTCGGGCCGAGGGTCTTGGGGTGGCGGCTGAGAACTCCTAGCGTCGTTTCACGTGAAACTGTCCGTCGTCGTTCCCTTCCACAACGTCCAGGACTACGCCGCCGAGACCCTCCAGAGTCTGGTCCACAACACACGCCCCGGCTTCGAGTTCGTTCTCGTCGACGACTGCTCCACCGACCGGACGCTCCGGATCATCGAGCACTTCGCGGAACTGCTGCCCGGCAGTGTTGTCATCCGGCACCCGGACAACCGCGGTCTCGCCGACGCGCGCAATACGGGTCTCGACGCCGCCCGTGGCCGCTATGTCACCTTTCTCGACGGTGACGACTGGCTGGCCCCGGGCCATCTCGACCGGCTGGTCGCCGCCATTGAGCGCCACGGCTGCGAGTTCGTCCGCACCGATCACGTGCAGGTCACCGGTCTCAGACGGGTGCTGCACCGGGCCCCCGAACCCCGCCGCGAACAGGTCCTCGATCCTCGCGGCTCGATCCTGCCGCACGACCGGCAGACGATGACCGACTACCCGTACGCGTGGGCCGGTATCTACGACCGGGCGCTGCTGGACCGCGGGGTCCTGCGCTTCGACGCCGGCCTGCGGATGACCGAGGACCGGCCCTGGATCTGGCGGCTGCACCGGCAGGCCCGGTCGTACGCCGTCGTCACGCTGGACGGCATCCGCTACCGGCGCGGGGTGGCCGCTTCACTCACCCAGGCGGGAGACGAGCGGCGGCTGGACTTCTTCCGCGCCTTCGACCTGCTGCTCGACCAGCTCGCCGAGGACCCGGAACACGACCGGCTGCTACCCAAAGCGGTCCAGACGTACTGCTCGATCATGGCGGGCCAGCTTTTGCAAGCCGACCGCTACCAGCCGACGGTCGCCCGGCGGCTGCCCGCCCTGGCCCGCGCGCGGCTCGACCGGATGGACCGGGCAGTCCTCGACCGGGTGCTGAGGGACATGCCGCCCGAGCGTGCCGCCGCCCTCGACGCGCTGTACGGGATGCGCGGGCTGATGACCCGGATGCGGCCGACGAAGAGAAAGGCCCTCGCCGTATGACCCTCCGCAGCGGCAGGCGGCATCAGATCTTTGCCGCCTCCACCGGGTACGGCGCGGCCACCCTCGCCGCCGCCCTCGACGCCGGGATGTTCGGTCCTGGCAACCGGGTGCACCGCACCCTGCTCGTCACCAACAACGCACCCAATCCAGAGGTCACGCCGGCACTGGACCGGATGCCCGGCTTCGACCGGATCCGCGCCCGCTTCGACGCGGTCGTCCACTGGAACAAGGTGATCCATCCGCACCACCCCGCCGCCTGGGTCCCGCGTACACAGGACATCACCGCCTGGCAACGGCTGCTGCGCCATGCCTGGGACCTGGGGAGCGAGCCGGTCGAACTCGCCCTGGAGTCCATTCAGGCCGCCCCGGCCCTCGCGCTCGCCGCCGTCTTCGCCGACAGTCCCCTCGACGTCTATGCGGACGGCTTGATGAGCTACGGGCCCACCCGCGACGCCCTCCCGCACTCCGTGCACGGCCGGATCCGCCGGCTCCTCCACCCCGACCTGGTGAACGGTCTCCGGCCCCTGCTTCTCTCCGAGTACGCGGTGCCGGCCGAGACGGTGCCGGCCGGGGCCATACAGGGCGTCTTCGCCGAACTGGAAAGAGCCGCCCCACCGTTGGAGGGCCAGGGACTGGCCGCGCAGGAGCAGCCCGGCGGGACGCCGCCCGGCCAGGACCGAGAGGGCCCGGTACTGATGCTCGGCCAGTACCTCGCAGCGGCCGGCATCCTGTCCGTGTACGAGGAACGGGAGCTGCACGGGCGCATGCTGCATGCGGCTGCCCGGGCCGGACACCGCACCGTGGTGTTCAAGCCGCACCCATCCGCGCTTCCGCTGGGCGAGGAGTCCTTGCAGCTCGCGGCCGAAGCGGCCGGGATACGGCTGGTCGTGTGCGACACCCCGATCCTCGCCGAGACGCTCGTTCAGCGGCTGCGTCCGGCGCTGGTCACCGGCTGCTTCTCCACCGCCCTGCTCACCGCCGCCGTGCACTACGGCGTGCCCGTGGCCGCCGTCGGTACAGATCTGCTGCTGGAGCGCCTGTCCCCGTACGAGAACAGCAACCGCGTCCCCGTCACCCTTGTCCGCGCCCTCCTGCCCGACCTGGAGCGGGACGGCTGCGACGGCAAGCCCCTCGACCTGTCGCCGGCTGTCGTGAACGGGCGCATCGCACCGCTTCTGACGGCCGTCGGCCACTGCATGCAGCCTGAAGGCTGCGCCCATCTCCGGGAGGACGCCGAGCGTTTCCTTGCCGCGCACTGCGAAGGGCCGGGCCGCCCGCTCGGCCCGGAGACCGCCCCCTATTTCAAACGCCGCAGACTGCGCGCGCTCGGGCTGCCGGGGGCTCCCGGGCCCGCCACGCCCGTGGCCCGACTGCGTACCGCCGTACATCGAATCAGGAGAACACCATGACCGACGTCCCCTTGCGCCCGCTGCGGGCCCTGCCCGCGCGGCGCCTGCTCCAGCCTGTGATCTCCCGGATCGACCGGCGCATAGACAAAAGGCTGCATGCGGCCGACCGTGAGATCGAGAGCCTGCGCAAGGAACTGAGGGAAACGCGGCAGCAGATGTCCGCGCAGCATGTGCGGCCGCACTCCTACGACATGCTGTACGGGCGCGAGGGCCGGCTGAACGACCGGATGCCCAGTAAGCAGATGATCACCGAACTGGCAGCTCGCATCGCCGAGGTGACGGGTCGCCAAGGTGCGTACACGGAGACCGTCCAGGCCTTCCGTACCCTGGTGGAACTGGAGTCGCGCGGCGTCGGCCGGATCGCCGGCTCCACGTCGAACATCCTGGGAAAGCTGACCACCACACCGCTGCTGGGGCCGCCGAACGGCGAAATTCTCGAAATCGGCACGCTGTACGGCCTTTTTGCGGGCGGAATGGCCCGACAGCTGCTGCGGCGCGGGCTCGCATACCAGCTGACGATCGTGGACCCGATCGCCCCGGTACAACTACAGCCGGGCGTGGAGATCAACCGTGATCCGTCCGGGACGCCGATCACGGAGGACGTCGTACGTGCCAATCTCGCCTACGCGGGGGTGGACCCGGAGCGGCTGCGGCTGCACCGCGGCTTCTCCGAGGACCCGGCCGTGCGGGAGGCGCTGTCGGACCGGCGGTACGGAGTGATCGTCGTCGACGGGGACCACTCCAAGGAGGGCGTGGCCAGGGACCTGGAGTGGGTCGAGCAGATCGCGGCGACGGGCGCGATCGTGGTGCTGGACGACTACGGGGACGGCAGGTGGCCCGGTGTGCAGGAGGCGGCCGACGCCCATCTGGCCGGGCATACCCGGCTGAAGATGGTGGGCAGGGTTTCCACCAGCGCGTTCCTGCGCGCGGGCTGAACCTGCTGAACGCGAGGGGCCCGGGTGGACTTCCCACCGGGGCCTCTTCCGCAGCCTGGGCCACGGCGTTTCAGCCTGCGGCTGGCGGATTTGGTGCTGCCGGTCAGCCCGGGAAGCGCAGGAACTCCGGTGGTACGGCATCAGCGAGCCAGACGCCGTTGGCGCTCACCCGGAAGACGTGCCCGGCTCGGTGCATCGCACCGGCGTCGACTGCGAGGACAACCGGACGGCCGCGCCGGGCACCCACCCGGGTCGCGGTCTCGCGGTCGGGTGAGAGATGGACATGGTGGCGGTTCATCGGGCGCAGGCCTTCGGCGCGGATCGCGTCCAGGCTGCGGGAAACGGTGCCGTGGTAGAGGTACGCGGGCGGCTCGGCCGGGGGCAGACCGAGGTCGATCCGGACGGTGTGGCCCTGACTGGCCCGGATACGGCTGCCGTCGACGGCGAAGCGCTGTTTGTCATTGGCGGCGACCACATGGTCCAGCTCGTCCCGAGTGAAGGGGAAGCCGTGCGCGGCGGCGGCCCGCATGAGGACGTCTATCTCCACCCAGCCGCTGGGGTCGAGCGTGAGGCCGATGCGTTCCGGCTGGTGCCGCAGATGCTTCGAGAGGTACTTCGACACCTTCACGGTGCGTCTTTCATCCATGACGTCAGAGTGCCCGCGCGGGGCGCACCTCGGCACCTGGTTTACGCTCCCTGTCGGCACGGCGCCCTCGTGACCGTGGTGGTCGGTTCGGACATCCAGGCGGCCGGGGGCTGTGGGTAACTCAATGAGCACAATCGAGCGGTCGGATCAGGCGACGGGCGGTCCGGCAGCCCGCTCGGCCAGGGCATTCATGGTGCGGGCCTGCAGCTCCCGCTCCGTGGCCGCCCTGACGAACGCCGCCACCTGGTCCGGTCCCACCAGCTCCTGTACCGCGCGGACCGTATCCGCCGGGAGGGCCACCGGAGCCGGTCCCTCATCGGCGGGCGGCTGGCCGACCGTGCCGAGGTGGCTCTGCAGGTGACGGGTGGCGAACAGCTGCATCGCACGGGCCAGCTCCGCGTCCACCGTCTGCTGGGCCAGCGGGCGCAGCCGCCGTACCAGAGCGGCCGCTTCCGTGGCATCCGCATCCGTCGGCGGACGGTGGCCCAGGTAGCGGGCGAATACGTGCTCCGTCGTGAACTCCAGGAACCGCGAGGCGATGTGCTCGACCTGGCCGCGCAGCTCGCGCAGATGACCGGAGATCGCGGGCAGCGGCACACCCGCCGCGTGCAGCTCGGCCGCCACCGCCAGCTCCTGCGGGCTGGGCACCAGGAACTCGTCTTCCCGCCCCGGAACACGCTCCAGCACGCCGAGATCGACGGCCTCCTCCACCGCGGTGTCGTCGGGCTTGCCGCCGAACCTCTCGTCCAGCTCGGCGCGCGAGATGCGGGTGGCCACCTCGTCGGTCCAGGGCCCCTGCACTTCGGCGACCAGCCCGAGCACCCCACCGAGCCCGCGTCCGGCGTCCCATGCCTCCAGGAGCTCCTTGATGGAGGCCAGGGTGTAGCCGCGGTCGAGGAGGCCGGCGATCTGGCGCAGCCGTGCAAGGTGAGTGTCCCGGTAGACGTTGGACCGTCCGCGTCGCTCCGGCCTCGGCAGGAGCCCGCGGTCCTGGTAGGCGCGGATGGTCCGAACCGTGGCACCACTGTGGTGTGACAGGTCCTCGATCCGGTACTCGGCGACTCCTTGCTCGGACAAAGCCACTCCCTACGAAGAGCTACAACAAGGCCGCGCGGCCGATCGCTCCCGCCGCCGCACGGGCCGCCGGTGAGACCGCCAGATATTCGACGGCCTTGCGCAGCGAGCCTTCCTGCGAGGGATGGTACGACCGCCGGAAGTAGCGGGGTATGGCCGAGCCGAGCTCACGCCAGCCGGGCAGCAGACCTCTCGCCACCGCCCTGTTGTGCTCCCGGAGTGAATAGCGCCGCCGGCCCGCGAGCTGCGGGTCGTGACGGATCAGATACGAGGCGCCCCAGCACCAGAGCCACAGGAGCACCGGCGCGACCACGGCCATCCCCTCGATACGACGGGCGTAGCGAGGCAGTCCCGTGCCGCCGCAGTGCTGGTACATGTCGAAGGCGACGGCCCGGTGCTCGACCTCCTCCGCGCCGTGCCAGCGCAGCAGGTCGAGCATGACCTCGTCGGCTCCCGCGCGGTCGAGCCCTTCGGCATGCAGGACCCAGTTCCCCAGGACTGCCGTGAACTGCTCGATCGCGGCGATCAGAGCGAGGCGGAATCGCAGCCACTCCCCGACGGGTATCGGAACGCCGAAGGGAGGCTTCTCGCCCAGGAGTTTCTCGAAGAGGAAGTCGACGTGCCGCGTGTACGCCTCCGCGTCCAGCCGCTGGTCCGCCAGGTGGTCCAGTACGTACGCGTGCTGGACGCTGTGCGTGGCTTCCTGGCCCATGAAGCCCTTGACATCTTTCCGTAGGGCCGGGTCGGTGACGAGCGGGAGGCCCTCCTTGAACACCTTGACGAACCACCGTTCGCCGGCCGGCAGCAGCAGGTGCAGCACGTTGATGACATGGGTGGCCGTGGGCTCGTCCGGTATCCAGTGCAACGGGGTTTCGCGCCAGTCGAACGAGACCCTGCGCGGCACGATGCTGTGGTGGTCCCCGGTCCGGTGCTTTTTCGCGGCGCTCACAGCCGAGGCTCCAGCCGCGCGATCGCCCGCAGGATCTTGGGGGCGAATCGGGACAGGAAGCGGGCCCCACGGGACTCCGGTGTCACCGGTACGACCGCCTGGTTGTTCACGACGGCGCGCAGAATCGCGTCGGCGACCTTCTCCGGCGGATAGTTGCGCAGTCCGTACAGCCGGCTCGACTTCTTCTGGCGACGCTTCTCCTCCGCCTCGTCGACCCCGGCGAAGCGCGCGGTGGCAGTGATGTTGGTGTTGACGAAGCCGGGGCAGATCGCCGAGACCCCGATGGACTGCCCGGCCAGCTCGGCGCGCAGGCACTCGCTGAGCATCAGCACCGCCGCCTTGGAGGTGCTGTACGCGGGCAGCGCCTTCGACGGCTGATACGCCGCCGCGGACGCGGTGTTGACGATGTGGCCGCCCTGGCCGCGCGCGGCCATCTGCTTGCCGAAGATCCGGCAGCCGTGGATCACACCCCACAGATTCACGTCGAGGACCTTCTTCCAGTCCTCGCTGGTGGTCTCGAAGAACGACCCCGACAACCCGATGCCGGCATTGTTGACCAGCACGTCCACGATCCCGTACTCGGTGGCGACCTTCTCGGCCAGCTTCTCCATCGCCTGCTCGTCGCTGACGTCGACGGTCTCGGCCCACGCGTCGGGCGAGCCGATCAGCCGGGCCATGTCCGCCGTCCGTGCCGCCCCCTCGGCGTCCCGGTCCACGGCCACCACCCGCGCCCCCGCCTCGGCGAACGCGAAGGCCGTGGCCCGCCCGATGCCGCTGGCGGCGCCCGTCACCAGGACGAGCTGACCACCGAAGCGCTCGGCGTACGGGCCGGTCGCCACGATGCCGCCGGGGAGCGCCCCGTTCTCGTTGGCCTGCACGAATTCGGCGATCCAGCCGGCCACCCGGTCGGGCCGCGTGCGCGGCACCCAGTGCTTGGCCGGGAGCGACCGCCGGACGAGCTGTGGGGCCCACTGCTCCAACTCGTCGTAGAGCCGCTCGGAAAGGAAGGCGTCGCCGGTCGGTGTGATCAGCTGGACGGGCGCGTGCGCGTACGCGTCCGAGCGCGGCCTGCGCAGCCGGGTGCGGACGTTGTCCCGGTACAGCCAGGCGCCGTGCGCCGCGTCGGTGGGCAGTGAGGAGGTCGGATAGGCACCGCCGGGCAACTTCTCCACCCGCTGAAGGATCTTCGGCCACTGCTTGCCGAGCGGCCCGCGCCAGGCGAGCTCCGGCAGCACGGGGGTGTGCAGCATGTACACGTACCAGGACTTGGCGCCCTGCCCGAGCAGCTGACCGACTCTGCGAGGAGTGGGCCGGGCAATCCGCTTCTTGATCCAGTGTCCGAAGTGGTCGAGCGAGGGACCGGACATCGAGGTGAAGGAGGCGATCCGCCCCTCGGTGCGCCGGACCGTGACGAACTCCCAGGCCTGCACCGAGCCCCAGTCGTGTCCGACCACGTGCACCGGCCGGTCCGGGCTCACGGCGTCGATCACGGCCAGAAAGTCGTCGGTCAGCTTCTCCAGGGTGAAGCCACCACGCAGTGGCGCGGGCGCGGTCGACCGGCCGTGGCCTCGCACGTCGTACAGCACGACGTGGAAGCGCTCGGCAAGCCGCTCGGCGACCTCACTCCACACTTCCTTGCTGTCCGGGTAGCCGTGCAGGAGCACGACGGTCGGCCGGGTGCCGTCCTTCGGCGCGGTCCCCATCTCGGCGACGCACAGTTCGACCCCGCCCGTTCGGACCCGGCGCTCACGCGCTCCTTCGAGACTCACGAGATCTCCTCCGCCCAGCGCCGCACGTGCGGCAGGTCGTCGTCCAGCCAGAACGCGCTCTGCTCGGGGTCCCGGGAGTCGGTGACGACCAGGATCTCCTCGAACTTCGCGCCCGTACCCCGGAATCCGAGGTGCGGTTCCACCGCCCACAGACCCGGCCGGGGCGGATGGTCGGAAAATTTGTACGGGCTCCACAATGGCGACCATCCCTCGCGGTGCCCGCGCAGCGCGTCGCTCGCCAGCCCTTTCAGCGCCTGCGTACCGAACCCGAAGACCTGGGGCGACCAGCGGCGATCCTTGACTCGGTCGACCTTGTGGGCGATGACCCCGAAGGGATACGCGCGGTGCCGGTTGGCGTACCCCTGGCGGATCATCAGGCTTTCGACGTTCTCGTATATCCGACGTAGCGGGCGGCGCTCGCGCACCTCTTGCAAAATCAGCTCGCGGTGTACCTCGAGGTCGGCGAGGAGCTTGTCGTGCACAGGATTGAGGCCGAGGCAGCCCGAGTAGCCGATGTCGGCAGTGCAGCCCTTGTAGACCGGAGCCATGTCGAGGATGAAAGGCATCCCCGGCTCCAGCTTGCGATTCGTGGGAAAGAACTGCAGCGGTATCCGGAAGCCGGCGAAGGCCGTGCGGTCCCCGAACCAGGCGAACGGCAGGTGGAACCAGTCCCGGACCCCCCGCTCACGGAGCCAGTCGCGCTGCATCCGCGCCGCCTCGCGCTCGGTGACACCGGGTTTGAGCTGGGCCGCGACCGCCTCCGCGCAGGCATAGGCGAGGCTCTGTACTTCCCTGAAGCCGCGAAGTTCCGCGTCCAGGCCGACACCCGCTGTTCTGGGCACTGCTGACGTCATGCCACCTGTCCGTCCCGAGGAGTATGAGGTGAGCCGTACGCATCGCATCAACTTGACACTGATGAATGTGACAATGCACGGCGGCTGCGTCAAGAGGGTGCGCAGGCCTGTGGACAACTGTCTGCGGACTGCTCTCTCCCGTAGCTCCGCCGGCCTGCCCCTCGTCGTATCTCCCCTACGGGTACGTACGACTCGAGAGTGACCCGATCCCACCGTCAGGTCTGACGACTTCTGTGTCCTGCGCCACTACCTTCGAACCGTGACTGTGATCGTGACCGAAAGCCTGAGCAAGCGGTTCCCACGGGTGACCGCGCTTGACCGGCTCTCCATGGACATCGGACCCGGTGTGACCGGCCTGGTGGGCGCCAACGGAGCCGGCAAGTCCACCTTGATCAAGATCCTGCTGGGTCTGTCCCCCGCCACCGAAGGCCGCGCCGCCGTGCTCGGCCTGGACGTCGCCACCAGTGGCGGCGCCATCCGCGAACGGGTCGGTTACATGCCCGAGCACGACTGCCTGCCGCCGGACGTCTCGGCCACCGAGTTCGTCGTCCACATGGCGCGCATGTCCGGACTCCCGCCGTCCGCGGCGCGCGAACGCACCGCGGACATCCTGCGCCACGTCGGACTGTACGAGGAGCGCTACCGGCCCATCGGCGGCTATTCGACCGGCATGAAGCAGCGCGTCAAGCTCGCGCAGGCGCTGGTCCACGACCCGCAGCTGGTCCTCCTCGACGAACCGACGAACGGCCTCGACCCGGTCGGCCGCGACGAGATGCTCGGCCTCATCCGCCGCATCCACACCGACTTCGGCATTTCGGTCCTGGTCACCTCGCACCTTCTGGGAGAGCTGGAGCGCACCTGCGACCACGTCGTCGTCATCGACGGCGGCTCACTTCTGCGCTCCAGCTCCACGAGCGACTTCACCCAGATCACCACCACGCTCGCCGTCGAGGTCACCGACTCCGACACCCATCCCGACGGGACGCTCGCGCTGCGTGAAGCCCTCGGCGCAGCCGGCGTCACGCTGCACGGCGGCGAGGAGCAGGGCCTGCCGGGCGCCGGGCACATTCTGCTCGTGGAGGCCACCGGCGAGGACACGTACGACCTCGTCCGGGACACCGTCGCCGACCTCGGCCTCGGTCTCGTACGGATGGAGCAGCGCCGCCACCACATCGCGGAAGTCTTCCGCGTGGACGCCGCCCGGCCGGCCGATTCCGCCCCTGCCATGGAGGTACAGGCGCGATGAGTACCGAGACCACCCAGATCCACAACATCGGCTACCGGAACTACGACGGAGCCCGCCTGGGCCGCGCCTACGCCCGCCGCTCGCTCTTCTCGCAGTCGCTGCGCGGCGCCTACGGACTCGGCCGTTCCGCCAAGTCCAAGGTCCTGCCGGTGATCCTCTTCGCGGTGATGGTCCTGCCTGCCGCCATCATCGTCGCCGTCGCCGTCGCCAACCCGGTGGCCACCGCCCTGCCGATCAAGTACACCGCGTACGCGATCTACCTCCAGGCCGTCATCGGGCTCTACCTCGCCGCGCAAGCGCCGCAGTCCGTCTCCCGTGACCTGCGCTTCAAGAGCGTCTCGCTGTACTTCTCGCGCCCCATCGAGCGCGTCGACTACGTACTCGCCAAGTTCGCGGCGATGGCGTCGGCCCTCTTCATCCTGACCGCCGCACCGCTCGTCGTCCTGTACGCCGGCGCGCTGCTCGCAAAATTCGACTTCGCGGACCAGACGAAGGGGTTCGCACAGGGACTGGTCTCCGTGCTGCTGCTCTCCGTCTTCTTCGCCGGCATCGGCCTGGTGCTCGCCGCGCTGACACCGCGCCGCGGGTTCGGTGTCGCCGCCGTCATCGCCGTGATGACCATCTCCTACGGAGCGGTCTCCACCGTCCAGGCGATCGCCTACGAAACGGGCTCACCCGGCGCCATCGAATGGCTCGGCCTCTTCTCGCCGGGCACGCTCATCGACGGCGTACAGACCGCCTTCCTCGGGGCGACCTCATCCTTCCCGGGCGGTGACGGCCCCTCCGCCGCCATCGGCATCGTCTACCTGCTGGCCGTCTTCGCGCTCGTCCTCGGCTCGTACGCCGTCCTCATGCGCCGTTACCGGAAGGTCGGGCTGTGACCACCATCAACATCGACCACACCTCGCGCTGGTTCGGCAACGTGGTGGCCGTCAACGACGTCACCATGACGATCGGCCCCGGCGTGACCGGCCTGCTCGGCCCCAACGGCGCGGGCAAGTCCACCCTGATCAACATGATGGGCGGCTTCCTCGCCCCCTCCACCGGCACCGTCACGCTCGACGGCAGTGCGATCTGGCGCAACGAGTCGGTCTACCGGCAGATCGGCATCGTGCCGGAGCGGGAGTCCATGTACGACTTTCTGACCGGCCGCGAGTTCGTCGTCGCCAACGCCGAGCTCCACGGCCTGGACGAGCGGGCCGCGCAGCGGGCCCTGGCCACCGTCGAGATGGAGTACGCCCAGGACCGCAAGATCTCCACGTACAGCAAGGGCATGCGGCAGCGCGTGAAGATGGCCTCGGCCCTCGTCCACGACCCCTCGGTACTGCTGCTCGACGAGCCGTTCAACGGCATGGACCCGCGCCAGCGCATGCAGCTGATGGACCTCCTGCGGCGGATGGGCGACGAGGGACGCACCGTCCTCTTCTCCTCCCACATCCTCGAGGAGGTCGAACAGCTCGCCTCCCACATCGAGGTGATCGTGGCCGGCCGGCACGCCGCCTCCGGCGACTTCCGCAAGATCCGCCGGCTCATGACCGACCGCCCGCACCGCTATCTCGTACGGTCCTCCGACGACCGCGCGCTCGCCGCCGCGCTGATCGCCGACCCGTCCACCGCCGGAATCGAGGTCGACCACGCCGAAGGAGCCCTGCGTATCCAGGCGGTCGACTTCGGCCGGTTCACCGAGCTGCTGCCGCGGGTCGCCCGCGCGCACGACATCCGGCTGCTGACGGTCTCGCCCTCCGACGAGTCCCTCGAGTCGGTCTTCTCCTACCTCGTAGCGGCCTGAAGGAGCTGGCATCGATGTACAACCCCACGGTTGCCCGGCTCACCTACCGGGCCCTTCTCGGCCGCCGCCGCGCACTGATCCTCTTCGCGCTGCCTGCCCTGCTGCTGGTCATCGCCGCGGCGGTGCGGATGTTCACCGGCGCGGACGACCAGGTCGCCGCCGACCTACTGGGCGGATTCGCCCTGGCCACGATGGTGCCGCTGATCGGTGTCATCGCCGGCACAGGCGCAATCGGCCCGGAGATCGACGACGGCTCGATCGTCTATCTGCTGGCGAAGCCGGTGAAACGACCGACGATCATCCTCACCAAACTGATCGTGGCGATCGCCGTGACCATGGCCTTCTCCGCCATCCCCACGTTCATCGCGGGCCTCATCCTCAACGGCAACGGACAGCAGATCGCCATCGCCTACACGGTCGCGGCACTGGTCGCCTCGATCGCGTACAGCGCGTTGTTCCTGCTTCTCGGTACGGTCAGCCGGCACGCCGTGGTCTTCGGCCTCGTGTACGCCCTGGTGTGGGAATCCCTCTTCGGCAGCCTGGTGCCGGGCGCCAAGACCCTCAGCGTCCAGCAGTGGGCACTGGCCCTCGCCGAACGGATCGGCGCCGAGGGAGCCATCGCCTCCGACGTGGGACTCCCCGCTGCCGTGACACTGCTGGCGGCCGTCACGGCCGGCGCCACCTGGTACGCGGGCCAGAAGTTGCGCCGGCTCACCCTCGTCGGCGACGAGTGACGAGGCGGTCCGCGAGGACGGCCGCGTGGCTGCGCTCAGGATCCTTGGCCGCGGTGAGCAGCGTGAGCCGCCCGGTACGGGCCAGCCCACGCAGGCCCTCCAGCGCGGCGGCCGCGTCCGGGGAGTTCAGCTCGGCGTCGTAGCGACGGCGGAACTCCTCGTACGCGTCCCCCTCCTGGCCGTGATACCAGCGGCGCAGCTCGGTGGACGGCGTGAGGGCCTTGGGCCACTCGTCGATGCGGGCCGCGTCCTTGGACAAGCCGCGCGGCCACAGCCGGTCGGCCAGGACGCGCGTACCGTCGTCGTCCGCGGGGGCGTCGTAGACCCGGCGGACCCGGATGTCGCTCATGGTCCCTAGATCTACACCTTGCGGACCGGGCCGGGCTTGAAAGGCCCGCTGTGGAGCCTCTCAAGCCCGGGTCGGATCAGGGCGTCATCGCTGCTTGGGCGCCCGCTTCTGCTTCCGCAGCTGCTCCTGCAGCAAGTCGGCGAAGTGGTCCATCCTGCTGTTCATGGCGGACCATGCCGTCACCGGTCCGGGCCACCCGGACGCTCACGGATGCCACTCACTCAATGACCGGCCCGGCTTCCGCCGGCACCGGCACTCCTCAACTTCACGAAAGGTACGTCGCCACGAACTCCAGTTGTCTCCACGCACCTTGAGGAACGACCGACCATCACACAAGTCACGACAGCGGTCGAATAAATGAGTGGTGGACCAGCAGCTGTACGGGCAGAGTGGTGGAGGCGGACAGGCCCACAGGACCGGGGAGGAGCGCGGCGATGACCGAGATCAGTACGAGTCCGTCGAGTTCCCCTCAGGGCAGCAGGCGGCAGGCACCGGAGTAGCCAACCACTCCGCGCAGCCGCCGCGGAACTGCCCGGGGCGGCCGCTTCGAGCGCGCATTCGCGCGGGCCGCCCTCCCGGAGGATTGGCCGAGTGGCAAGGCAGCGGCTTGCACTGTGCACCATCAGAAGCAGCCGTAGTCGGGTGAAAACCCGCGCGCGTTCGATCCGCGCATCCTCCGCGCAGTAAGCACCGGGAAGAGCCGGCCGACAGTCGGCGCCGGCCCCGCTCTCGAAAAGCGTCGGGGTGCGCGAGCACCCGGGTGGGTTGGACCCCCACCTCTTCCGCCACCCGGAGCGCAGCGCGTCAGCCGAGCAGCAACTGCTCCAGCACCACCGCGATGCCGTCGTTCTCGTTCGATGCCGTCACCTCGTTGGCCACGGCCTTCAGCTCCTCGTGCGCGTTGGCCATCGCCACCCCGTGTGCCGCCCACGCGAACATCGGGATGTCGTTCGGCATGTCACCGAAGGCGATCGTGTCCGCGGCCCGCAGCCCCAGCCGCCGCGCGGCCAGCGAGAGTCCGGTGGCCTTGCTCAGTCCCAGGGGAAGGATCTCCACGATGCCGGGGCCCGCCATCACCACGTCGACCAGGTTGCCCACGGTCGAGCGGGCGACCCGCGCGAGCGCGTCGTCGTCGAGACCGGGGTGCTGGATGTAGACCTTGTTCAGCGGTGCCGACCACAACTCGGCCGGGTCTTCGAGGGGAACCACCGGAAGCGGCCCGTCCTGCACCCGGTAGCCGGATCCCACCAGCACCTCGCCATCGAGCCCGTCCCGGCTCGCGGCCAGCGCCAGCGGACCGACCTCCGCCTCGATCTTCGCGAGGGCGATCCCTGCCAGCTGCCGGTCCAGGGTCACGGAGGTCAGCAGCCGGTGCTCGCCCGAGTGGTAGACCTGCGCCCCCTGACCGCAGACGGCCAGCCCCTCGTACCCCAGGTCGTCCAGGATGTGCCGGGTCCACGGTACCGCCCGGCCGGTGACGACGATGTGCGCGGCGCCCGCCGCCGTGGCGGCGGAGAGCGCGTCACGCGTGCGCCGCGAGACGGTCTCGTCGCTCCGCAGCAGCGTGCCGTCCAGGTCGGTCGCGATGAGGCGGTACGGGAAAGGGGTCGGAGCGGAACTCACTTGGAGACCGGCTCCAGCAGCTCACGGCCGCCCAGGTAGGGACGGAGCATCTCGGGCACCCGCACCGAGCCGTCGGCGAGCTGGTGGTTCTCCAGGATGGCAACGATCGTGCGCGGTACGGCGCACAGCGTGCCGTTCAGCGTCGCGAGCGGCTGCACCTTCTTGCCGTCCCTCATACGTACCGAGAGCCGGCGCGCCTGGAACTCGTCGCAGTTCGAGGCGGAGGTCAGCTCGCGGTACTTGCCCTGGGTCGGGATCCACGCCTCGCAGTCGAACTTCCGTGAGGCCGAGGCCCCGAGGTCACCGGTCGCCACGTCGATCACCTGGAAGGGCAGCTCCAGGCCGGTCAGCCACTGCTTCTCCCACTCCAGGAGCCGCTTGTGCTCGGCCTCGGCGTCCTCCGGTGCGACGTACGAAAACATCTCGACCTTGTCGAACTGGTGCACGCGGAAGATGCCGCGGGTGTCCTTGCCGTACGTACCGGCCTCGCGGCGGAAGCACGGCGAGAAGCCCGCGTAACGCAGCGGCAGCTTGCCGGCCTCGATGATCTCGTCCATGTGGTAGGCCGCGAGCGGAACCTCGGAGGTGCCGACCAGGTAGTAGTCGTCCTTCTCCAGGTGGTAGACGTTCTCGGCGGCCTGGCCGAGGAAGCCCGTCCCCTCCATGGCGCGCGGACGCACCAGGGCGGGCGTCAGCATCGGGATGAAGCCGGCCTCGGTGGCCTGCGCGATGGCGGCGTTCACCAGCGCCAGTTCGAGCAGCGCGCCGACGCCCGTCAGGTAGTAGAAGCGCGAGCCGGAGACCTTGGCGCCGCGCTCGACGTCGATGGCGCCCAGCGCCTCGCCGAGCTCCAGGTGGTCCTTGGGCTCGAAGCCCTCGGCGCCGAAGTCGCGGATGGTGCCGTGCGTCTCGAGGACGACGAAGTCCTCCTCGCCGCCGACCGGGACGTCGGGGTGGACGACGTTGCCGAGCTGGAGAAGCAGGCGCTTCGCCTCCTCGGCGGCCTCGTCCTGTTCGGCGTCGGCGGCCTTGACGGCGGCGGAGAGTTCGGCAGTGCGCTTGAGCAGCTCGGCCTTCTCGTCGCCGGTGGCCTTGGGGATGAGCTTGCCGAGCGACTTCTGTTCGGAGCGGAGGTCGTCGAAGCGGACGGCGGAAGACCTGCGCCGCTCATCGGCGGAGAGAAGCGCGTCGACGAGCGCGACGTCCTCTCCACGGGCGCGCTGGGAGGCGCGCACTCGGTCGGGGTCCTCACGGAGCAGGCGAAGGTCAATCACCCCCCCAGGCTACCGGTGCGGACTTCGTGTCCTCGACCCGATATTCCACTTCGCACGGGTTGGGTGAATTGCCGGAATGGGGAGCCCTCCCGTGTTGGAAAGGAAGCGTCGCCCCCTCGGTGGTCACCTGACGCGGATGTCTTGGACGCAAGGGCCCTGGAGCGGGTTGTCCACAGGAATTCACAGCTCGCATAAAGTTATCCACAGGCTGTGTGGGCGATCTGTGGACAGTGGAAGAGATCATTCCGAAAGGCGCATGCGGGACGAGGGATTCCCTACTCAAACCCCTCTCACGCACTCATTCGGGTGGGAATGGCTCGCTCCAAAGGGTTGATCAATGGAATGGGGCTGACGAAGGGGGACCTGGTTGCCTGTGGACGCAACTGCGGTCTCTGAGTTGATTTGTCGACCATGCCGGATTCCCGTGTCGACTTGTCCCCAGGTCGAGAGCGACCCCTGTGGATAACTAGTCAGGCAGTGGATGAAAAATGACAGCAGGACTGGCGGAAGGGTGGACAGTAGGACTGCCGACGGTGCGATGACAGGGCTACGGCCCCCGGCTGCTACGCCCGCCCGTCGAGGCAGCGCGTCAGCCAGTCCGACGCCGCCGTGAACTCCCGGTCCGAAGTACCGCGGCGCAGCGCCCGGACATCCTCGGTGGCCACTCCCGCCCGCGGATACGACCCGAGGAAGCGCACCTGCGGGCAGATCCGCTTGAGCCCCATCAGTGCCTCGCCCACCCGCCGGTCCGAGATATGCCCCTCGGCATCGACGGCGAAGCAGTAGTTGCCGATGCCGGCACCGGTCGGCCGCGACTGGATCAGCATGAGGTTGACCCCGCGCACCGCGAACTCCTGGAGCAGCTCCAGCAGTGCACCCGGATGGTCGTCGCCCAGCCAGATGACGACGGAAGTCTTGTCCGCCCCGGTTGGGGCGGACGGCCGGGCGGGCCGGCCCACAAGGACGAAGCGCGTCTCGGCGTTCTCCGCGTCGTGGATCTCGGTGACCAGCGGGACGAGCGCGTAGGTCGCCGCCGCGAACTCGCCCGCGAAGGCGGCGTCGAACCGGCCTTCCTGGACCAGCCGTGCGCCGTCGGCGTTCGAGGCGGCCGATTCCCACAGGGCGTGCGGCAGGTTCGCGGCCAGCCAGTTGCGGACCTGCGGCTGGGCGACCGGGTGTCCGGTCACCGTCTTGACCTCGGAGAGCTTGGTTCCCGGCCGTACGAGCAGCGCGAAAGCGATCGGCAGCAGCACCTCGCGGTAGATCATCAGCGGTTCGCCGGAGGCGAGTTCGTCGAGGGTGGCGGTGACGCCCCCCTCCACGGAGTTCTCGATCGGTACGAGCGCGGCCGCGGCCTCCCCGTTGCGTACCGCGTCCAGCGCGGCCGGCACGGACACCATCGGGACGAGTTCCCGGGTGGCGGCTTCGGGCAGCGTGCGCAGGGCGGCCTCGGTGAAGGTGCCCTCGGGGCCGAGATACGTATATCGAGTCGCCGACATAACAGTCACCCTAATGGGCGGCAGGAGCTCACGACTCCAGCAGCCGCTGGCCGACGTACTCGCCGGGCCGCGCCCCACCGGGCACGGCGAAAAGCCCACTCGCCTCGTGCCGGATGAAGGGTGACAGCGCGTCGCCCCGGTCGAGCTTGCGCTGTACGGGCACGAATCCCTTCAGCGGGTCGGCCTGCCAGCAGACGAAGAGCAGGCCGGCGTCCGGTACCCCGTCCGGTCCGATGCCGTCGTGGTAGGAGAACGGCCGCCGCAGCATGGCCGCGCCGCCGTTCTGTTCGGGCGCGGAGATCCGGGCGTGGGCGTTGGAGGGGATGACGAGTTTCCCGTCCGGGCCGGTCTTGTCGAGGTCCATTTCGGTGGTTTCGCCACCGCCCGAAAGAGGAGCGCCATTCGATTTCTTCCGTCCGATGACCTGTTCCTGCTCGGCGAGGGCGAGCTTCTCCCAGTCGTCGAGGAGCATGCGGATGCGCCGGACGATCGCGTAGGACCCGCCTGCCATCCATCCGTACTCCGGTGCACTGCCCGCCGGCACGAAGATCCGCCGGTCGAAGTCGTCGTCGGAGGACTTCGGGTTGCCGGTGCCGTCGATCTGGCCCATGAGATTGCGGGCGGTCATCGGCCGGGCGGTCGCGCCGGGCGAACGGTTGAAGCCGTTCATCTGCCAGCGGACCCGGGCGGCCTCGCCCGCCCCCTTCTGGAGCGCGCGCAGCGCGTGGAAGGCCACCAGCGCGTCGTTCGCGCCGATCTGTACCCAGAGGTCGCCGTTGCTGCGCCCGGGGTCGAGCCGGTCGGAGGAGAAGTCGGGCAGTGGGTCGAGCTGGGTGGGCCGCCGTCCTGTGAGGCCGGTGCGGTCGAAGAACGTACGGCCGAAGCCGAACGTGATGGTCAGCGAGGAGGGTCCGGCGTCCTGGGCAATGCCGGTGTCCTGGCCGTCGGGGCCGACAGGCTCGCCCGCCATCAGCCGCTGCGCGGTGGCCGACCAGCGGCGCAGCAGCGCGGCGGCTTCCTTGCGCCCGGCGCCGGGTGCGAGGTCGAAGGCGACGAGGTGTCCCTTGGCCTGCATGGGGGTGGTGATGCCGGCCTGGTGCTCGCCGTGGAAGGCGCTGGCGGTGGAGCCGAGGGTGGTCAGTTCCGGCGCGGCGGGAGCGGGGTCCGAGGCGGCCGCGGCGTGTCCGAGTGCGCCGCCGGCCGCGCCGAGCGCGAGGCCGGCGGCGCCTGTTGCGCCGACTGCGCCGAGCAGTCGCCGCCGGGTGATGTCGTTGTCGGTCACGCCGGTCAGCCGATCTTCACGTTCTTCTTGACGGTCACTTGGTCGATGTCGGAGGAGCGCACGGTCAGTTCGATCTTCCAGTCGCCCGGCAGTGGGATCTGCACGCCGCTCGCGGTCCAGTGGCCGGTGGCGAGGCGGTCGGGCGTGATGGGGAGGGGGCCGATCCGCTTGGCCTCCAGGGTGAAGGCGACCTTCACTTCGGGGACGTCGAGCGGTTTGCCGTTCGGGCGGTCGAGCCAGACGTGCATCTCGTTGCCGCCGGTGCGGCCCGGGTCGAGTTCGAGGCGGGCAGTGCCCTTGCCGTCCTCGCCGCCGGTGTCGAAGGGGATGCTGATTTTCACGGGGCGGTCGGGTACGGCGGTGGACGCCTGGCCGCCGCCGCGGCCGGCCTCCTGCTCCTCGGCGCGGCCGGGCTCGGTGCTCGTCAGGACGGTCGTCACGGCCAGCAGCACCACCGCGACGGCTGCCTCCGCCAGTACGGAGCGGCGCAGTCCGGTCCGCTCGGCGTCGGCGTCGCGGATCCGCTTCTCGCGTGCGGTGGCGAGTACGGCCTTCTGGCGGGCGAGCTGGACGGCGCGTGCGGGGTCGTCGGGGACGGTGACGGGCTCGGGTACCTCGGCGGGATTTTCGGCCGGCTCCCCGGCGGGTACTTCGGCGGGTTCTTCCGCGCGGCCGCCGCCCGGCGCCTCGGGGGCCGCGGTCGCTGTGAGCCGGGCGGTCCACTTCCGGGAGATCCACGCGACGCCGACGAGTACGGCGACGAGCGCCACCTTCACGAGCAGCAACTGCCCGTACGACGTACTGGTCAGCGCGGACCAGGAGCCGACCTGTCGCCAGGACTGGTAGAGGCCTGTCGCGGCGAGCACGAGGACGCTGCCGAAGGCGATCCGGGAGAACCGCTGCACGGCGTCGCGCTCGATGCCCGGTGTCTGGTGGAGGGCGACGAGCAGTGCCGCCAGCCCACCCAGCCACGCGGCGACGGCGAGCAGGTGCAGGACGTCGACGGGCATGGCGATGCCGGGCTGGATGCCGGTCGAGGCGTGCTCGGACAGGGCCCAGGTGGCGGCGATGCCGGCGGCGACGACGGTGCCGCCGATGGCGAGCCCGAAGGTGAGGTCCTTCTTCTCGTCCGCCGCTTCGTCCGCCGCTTCTTTTCCGCGGGGTTCGTCGTCGGGGGAGGCGTCGCGTTTGGCGAACGCCCCGAAGAGGACGGCGACGAACAGCGCGGCAGCCCCGAGCAGCAGTAGCCGCGAGACGAGGGACGCGCCGGTCTTGGTGTCGAGTACGGCCTTGAGCCCGGTCAGGTCGAAGGCGTCTGCGAGTTTCCCGGATCCGGTGTACGGGTTGCGCAGCAGCAGCATCGCCAGCGTGGCGGCGGTCAGGGTCACCCAGCCCTGCACGACGAGGCGTTGCAGGGCCCGGACGCCTGCGCCGCGCTGCCAGCAGGCGAGGACGAAGGCGGCGCCGCCCGCCAGCAGGATGAACCCGGCGTAGGCGGCGTAGCGCGCGATGTCGTAGAGGACGCCGACCACGCCGCCGCCGGCCTGCTGTTCGGGCAGGTCGACGGTGGTCTGCGAGGGGGCGCCGATGGAGAAGGTGAAGGCGCCGGAGATGGGGTGGCTGTCGGCGGACACGGCCTGCCAGGCCACCGTGTACGTGCCGTTGGGCAGCCCGGAATGCAGGGCGACGCCGTACTTGACGATGTTGCCGCTGCACAGGTCGCGCAGTTCGCCGGTGTCGACGCGTTTCGCGCTGGGGTCCATCACGCGGATCGAGTCGTCGCCCATGGCGACCTGTTCGGAGAAGGTGAGGGTGACGTCCTGGGGTGCGCCCGCGACCACCGCCCCGTCCTTCGGGTTGCTTCCGGTCAGCGCGGCGTGCGCCGAGGCGGGGGTGGCGCCGGCGAGCAGGGTGCCCAGGAGGGCGGCGGCGACGAGCAGCAGCCGCACCAGTGGTGCGGCTCCGAAGCGGGGGGCGGTGGCCGTCATGACGTGTCAGTCCCTCACTGCTTCTTCGGGTTGTGCGTGGTCTCCTTCACGGGAAGCTCGACCTTGATGAGGCCGGCCTTCTCGAAATGCAGTTCCACCGAAACCTTTTCGCCCTGCTTCGGCTTCTGCTTCAGCTTCAGGAACATGATGTGGTTTCCGCCGCGCTCAAGATTCAGTTCGCCGTCGGCGGGGATGTCGAAGGATTCGACCTCCTGCATCCTCTGATCCTTGGTCTCGTGGATCTGGACCTCGTCGGCGATGTCGCTGGTGACCGAGGTGAGCTTGTCCGCGGTACCGCTGCTGTTCTCGACGGTGAGGAAGCCGGCCGCCATGTCGTCCATGACGGGCTCGGGCATGAACGCGCCGCTGACCTTCAACTCGGGCTTGCCGCCGGCGGCGTCGCTGTCCGAGGAGCAGCCCGCGAGCGTCATGGAGGCGCTGAGGGCTATGGCGGCGGCAAGGGTGGCGCGGCCGTTCACGGGTTCTCTCCCTTGACGATCTTCGGCAGGTCCTTGGCGTAGTCGTCGGACTCGGTGTCCTCGCCGTACAGGACGTACCCCTCGTCGTTTTTCGGGGAGAACGCGATGACCTGGGCCCCGTGCATGGAGACGACGCTGCCGTCCTTCTCCTTCGTGGCGGGGTCGATGCCGATGCCGAGAGTGCGGGCGCCGGCCTGGATGGTGGGGAAGTCGCCGGTGAGGCCGACGAAGGACGGGTCCTGGGCCTTGAGCCACTCGCCGAGTGAGGCGGGGGTGTCCCGCTCGGGGTCGGTGGTGACGAAGACGACGCGCAGGTTGTCCTGATCGGCCTTGGGGAGCGCCTTCTTGGCGATGGCGATGTTGCTCATGGTCAGCGGGCAGACATCGGGGCAGTTGGTGTAGCCGAAGTAGATCAGCGTCGGCTTGCCCTTGGTCTGTTCGCGCAGGTCGTACTTCTTGCCGGTGGTGTCGGTGAGGACGAGGTCCGGCTTCTCGAACGGCCGGTCGAGTACGGTCGCGGCCTTCGTCTTCGCCTGGGCCGAGACGTCGGCGACGGGGCTGTCGCTCCTGTCGTCGGCGCCGCCGCAGGCGGACAGGGTGAGTGCGGCCGCGGCCACGAGGGCAGCGGTGAGCACGCTCTTCTTGCGCATGGGGATGTGTCCTGTGGTGAGGGGGTCGGTCAGGAGCTGCGGCGGCGGCCGGCAAGGACACCGAAGGCGACGCCCGCGGCTCCGACGGCGATGCCCACGCCGGCCAGGACACGGGCGGTGGTGTCAGTGCTGTCGGAGGCGGCGGCCTTCTGGTGGTCGTCGTCCTTGTGGCTCGTGGCCTTGTCGTCGGAGGTGTCGTCGGCCTTGCCGCCGGACGCGCCGCCGTGGTGCCCCTCGCCGGTCGGCTCGGTCAGCTTCAGTACGGGGGCCGGGTTCTGCGGCTCCTCCCCACCCTCCTTGGGCTCCTCGATCCAGCGCACGACCTCCTTGTTGTCGTACGTCTGGAGAGACTTGAAGACCAGCTGGTCGGCGTCCTCGGGAAGCCGGCCAACGGAGAGGGGGAACTGCTGGAACTGTCCAGGAGCGATCTTTCCGCCGGTCCAGGTGACCTTGGAGACGGCCTCCTTGATCTCCTTGCCGTGGACCTTGAGCGGCTTGGTGAGCTTGGCCTTGGTGACTTCGACCTGCCAGCCGGGCACGGGCTGCGGCATCACGGACGCGAGCGGGTGATCGGTCGGGAAGGTGACCTCGAGCTTGTTGGTCGAGGCGTTGTCCCGCTCGTTGGGGACCTTGAAGCTGATGGTGGCGTAACCGCCCTTCTCGGCCTGGCCGGGCTGCACGCTGACGTGCGCGAAGGCAGGGCCCGACAGCAGCAGGACGGCGGAAGCGGCGACGGCGCCGGCGGCGGCGAGACGTGAGACGTTCATGGCAGAAACACTCCACAGGCAGTGAGGAACGGTGGGTTGGCGCGCGGGTGCGCGCGCACTCGCGGCACCGCTCCCGTGGAGAGTGCCGCGTCAGGCCGCGCGTACGAGTTCGATGACGCGTACGGGGGCGGGCGCCGGCGGCCCGCGTCTGATCACCGTGTGCTGGAGTACGGCGCCGCCTGCGTGCAGGGGCGTGGCCTGAGGGGTACGCGGGCCATGCGCACCCCGTACGGGCGCCCCCGGCAATCCGGTGCGCAGCGCCCGGACGAGGCAGAGGGCGGCGCGCAGCGCCCTGACGAGCGTCGCTGCCGCGATCTCGCCCATGCCGTGTGCGGAAAGCCGGACCACCCGGGTCAGCGCGGCGTCGCCGCGGCTGAGGAGCCAGCCCGTGGCCAGGGCGGCCAGCAGGTGTCCGAGCAGCATGGGCAGGGAGGGCAGTAGTCCCGCGGCGGGGTCGGCGGCGTTCGCGGCGGTGCCGGTGTGCTGGTGCGCGGCATGGCCCGCGGCCGGGCCGAGGCCCGCGGCGGTGAGCACCTGGCGGGCCTCGGCCGGACTCAGCGGTACGGCGTTGCCCCCGCACACCAGCTTGGCGGCCAGCGAGGCGAGCGCGGCCGACGAGGCGTCCCGGGAACTGTCCGAGAAGCCCCGTCCGGCCGGCGCGGTGTGCTGACCGAGCCCGAACAGGGCGTGCAGGGCGAGCTGTCCGCCGGCCAGTGCGCCGGAGACGGCCGGCAGTGAGCGCGTCCGTCCGGCCAGCGGCGCGGCGGCGGCGAACACGGCGAGGAACCCGGCGCCCAGCGCCCACCAGGGGACGGTCGCGCAGGAGGCGAGCGCATGCCCGGCCGCGGACAGCACGACAAGGACCGCGGTGAACACCGCGGCCCTCAGCAGCCGCAGACCGGCTCCGGCGTGCGCGACCGGTGTCGCGCCAGGGGTAGGCATGGCCGGGCCATCATCGCACTGCCGTCCGGCCCTCCATACGGCAGGTCCGGAACCTCCCATCCGTCCCTGTACGCCGTACATACACCGGCGTAAGGGGCGGGCGCGTCCGCCGAATGAGCGCTATCACAGGCGCGGGGTGCTTACGGACCGCTACTAGCGGCAATACGTATCGGTATGTCGAGCCGCAGCCAGGAGGCTGGAGCATGAGCATCTGGTGGTCTCTCCACTTGCGGCGCGAGGCCGCGAGCGTACCGCTCGCCCGAAAGCTTCTTCTCGGGACCATGGAGACCGCGGGGGTGGATCCGGACATCTCCTACGATCTGTCGGTCGCGCTCAGCGAAGCGTGTGCGAACGCGGTCGAGCACGGTGGGGACGACGGGTCCGGCGCATCCTCGGGGGCCTACCGGGTCACCGCCTACCTCGACGGTGAGAAATGCCGTATCGAGGTCACCGACTCGGGTCCGGGTTTTCCCGCACGTCGGGCTCCTCGCACCGCTGTCCGTCCGCCGGCCATGGCAGAGCACGGCCGGGGCCTGTGCCTCATCGAAGAGCTCGCCGACCACGTCCACTTCAGGAACAAGCCGGGGTGCGGCGCGGTGGTGAGCTTCGACAAGATCCTCAAATGGCGCGAGGACGCGCTGCTCAGAGTGTCCTGAGCAGCGCGCCCTCGCGGCGCGTGCGGTCCGGTCAGGCGCTCTTGGCCTGCTTGGTGGCCGCCATCCACGCCTCGACCTCGTCGGCCTGTCGCGGCAGGGCCGCGGACATGTTCCGGTTGCCGTCCTCGGTGACGAGGATGTCGTCCTCGATCCGGACGCCGATGCCGCGGTATTCCTCGGGCACGGTCAGATCGTCGGCCTGGAAGTACAGGCCGGGCTCGACGGTGAGGCACATCCCAGGCTCGAGCGTTCCGTCGACGTACGCCTCGGTGCGCGCGGCGGCGCAGTCGTGGACGTCCATGCCCAGCATGTGGCCGGTGCCGTGCAGGGTCCAGCGACGTTGCAGGCCGAGCTCGAGGACGCGCTCGACGGGGCCCTCGACGAGGCCCCATTCGACGAGCTTCTCGGCGAGCACGCGCTGCGCGGCGTCGTGGAAGTCGCGGTACTTGGCGCCGGGCTTAACGGCCGCGATGCCGGCTTCCTGGGCCTCGTACACCGCGTCGTAGATCTTGCGCTGCAACGGTGTGAAGGTGCCGTTGATCGGCAGGGTGCGGGTGACGTCGGCGGTGTAGAGCGTGTGGGTCTCAACGCCTGCGTCGAGCAGCAGCAGTTCGCCGGAGCGGACGTCGCCGTCGTTGCGCACCCAGTGGAGGGTGGTGGCGTGCGGGCCGGCGGCGCAGATCGAGCCGTAGCCGATGTCGTTGCCCTCGACGCGGGCGCGCAGGAAGAAGGTGCCCTCGATGTAGCGCTCGCTGGTCGCCTCGGCCTTGTCCAGGACCCTGACGACGTCCTCGAAGCCGCGGACGGTCGAGTCGACCGCCTTCTGCAGTTCACCGATCTCGAAGGCGTCCTTCACGGCGCGCGCCTCGGAGAGGTGGACGCGCAGTTCCTCGTCGCGCTCGGCGGTGACCTTGTCGGTCAGCGCGGCCTGGATCGCGGCGTCGTGGCCGCGGACGCACCGGACCGGGCCGGTGGCCTCGGTGAGGGCGGCGGGGAGTTCGCGCACGTCCTTGGCGGGGATGCCGAGGAGCTGTTCGGCCTCGGTGAGGGAGTGCCGACGGCCGACCCACAGCTCGCCCTGGCCGTCGAGCCAGAACTCGCCGTTGCCGCGGTTGGAGCGGGGCAGCAGGTAGACGGTGGCCTCGTGCCCGCCGTTCGTCGGCTCCAGGACCAGGACGCCGTCCTGGGTCTGGTCGCCGGTGAGGTACGCGTACTCGGTCGAGGCGCGGAAGGGGTACTCGGTGTCGTTCGAGCGGGTCTTCAGGTTGCCCGCGGGAATCACCAGGCGCTCGCCGGGGAAGCGCGCGGAGAGCGCGGCGCGGCGGGCGGCGGTGTGCTGCGCCTGCGCGATGGGCTCGAGGCCGTGCAGCTCGCTGTCCGCCCAGCCTGACTGCATGTTCTCGGCAAGCTCGTCGGAGACGCCCGGGTACAGGCCGTTCTTCCGCTGCTTGATGGGTTCTTCGTCAGCTGCTTCCGGGGTCTCCGGGATGAGCTCCTCAGCCACGTCTTCTCCTCGATACGGCACTGGACCCTGGCAGGTCCCATCCATCGTATGTGTGAGCGGAAGACGGCCCGGAAACATGTGAGAAATCAGTCAAAGCGGGCAGTGAGCAGCACGATGTCCTCGCCCGAGTCGACGGCGTCGAGACCGTCGGGCAGCACGGTCCGCAACACATGGTCCGCGATCGCCCCCGGATCGTCCCGGATGCTCTTGGGGACGCTCGTCGCAGCCGAGTGCAGCCGCGCGAAGGCCCGGTCCATGGGCTCGCCGGTGCGGTGCAGCAGCCCGTCGGTGTAGAGCAGCACCGTTTCTCCGGGCGCGGGCTCGACCTCCACGCTCGGTGCCTCCCAACAGGACAGCATTCCCAGCGGTGCGGACAGCGAGGTCTCCACGAACTCCGTCCGCCGTTCACCGATGAGCAACGGCGGAGTGTGGCCCGCGCCGGCCAGCACGATCTTGTGGCGGGCGGGTTCGCAGTACGCGAAGAGCGCGGTCGCCGAGCGGGCGGGCTCGGTCAGCCGCAGCAGCAGTTCGAGGTCGGAGAGTACGGCGACCGGGTCCTCGCCCTCCATTACGGCGTACGCGCGCAGGGACGCCCGCAGCCGGCCCATCGCGGCGACCGCGCTGGGCCCCGAGCCGGTGACCGAGCCGACGGCGAGTCCGAGCGCGCCCTCGGGCAGCGGCAGCGCGTCGTACCAGTCGCCGCCGCCGCGGGGGCAGGTGCGGTGCCGGGCGGCGAGCTGTACTCCGGCGACCCGGGGGAGGCGGCTGGGCAGCAGTTCCTCGGCGATGGTGGCCACCTGGGCGCGGGCCCGTTCCAGCTCCAGGATGCGGGCGAGGTGCTCGGTCGCGTACCGGGCGTAGAGGCCGACCAGGTGGCGCTGGCGCTCGACCGGCTCGGCCGGCTCGTCGTAGAGCCACACGGCAGCGCCCAGCCGGCCCGCCGCCTCGGCGGCCAGCGGCACGGCGTAGCTGGCGGCGTAGCCGAGCCGGGCCGCGACCTCGCGGTGGCGCGGGTCGAGCCCTTCCTCGCCGAGCAGGTCGGGGTGTGCTCCCTCACCGTCCGGCAGGCCGTCCAGGATGCGGCCGTACGAGGTCGCGCTGCGCGGCACGGTCTCGATGTGGCCGAGGTCGGCGTGGGCGAGACCGAGGCCGATGGTGGTGCTGGGGCCGAGCCCGTCGGCCGGTTCGAGGACGACCAGGCCGCGGCGCGCGCCGACGAGGGCCGCCCCGGCGCTCAGCAGTTCCTTCAGCGTCTCTTCGAGGCCGCTGCTGCGGGCCAGCCGTTCGGTGAGCTCGTGCAGCGTGGTGAGGTCGGAGACCCAGCCGGCGAGGCGGTCCTGGATCAGCGCGCCCGGGGCAGGCGGGGCCGTCCGGTCCGCGGGGATGGGCGCCACAGTGTGCGCGGGGGTGGGGACGGCCGGGTCGATTCCAGCCACTTTCGGCAGATGGGGGGCGCTCATGGCAGTCGCCTTTCCGCCGGGTGCGTTCTGCTCAATAGCATCGCAAACCCCCATGTCATTCTGCGCCGCTATCAATGCATCCACATCTACACGCAGATGTGAGCCGATGTCCAGCATTGCCCAGCTGGCATTCCTGGTGTCTGTGGGGCCATATCGGCGCATCCGGCGGATGGTGAACTTGGCTGAAAAATGCATCAGGTGAGGAGCTTTTGCGGTCGACTGAGGGCGTTCGACAAGGGGGATCCTCCCAGGACGAAGTCCCGGGGGGAGCGTCATATCGAGCGTGCGGGGTACGTAATCGGTGATGGTCAGGGGCAGTTGGGGCCGTCCCGGAACCTGGCGGCAGGCCTCGGCGTCCTTACCGGAGCGGGTCGCGCCGCATCCCCGAGTGGCGGGACAAGTTATCCCCGGACGGCATCCGGTGTACACGGAGCAGTAAGCGCCACGCCCGCGCCACCCCCCGCCAGGTGTTTGATGGACACAGCCCAGTTCGACTTCGCTCGACGCTCGACTGAGTAGTCACCCGTGCCGCAGGCCGGCCGGGGCGTTCGGAAGCGATGACGCGGAACTTTGTACGTGTAGTGAAGTGATGCACACACGGTGTGATGTGGCCCTCGGCGTTCAACGGAAAGGAACGAGCGCTCATGCGCGAGATCCTCGGAAGGCGACGCAGGCTCCTGTTCCGGCGAAATGGGAAGCCTGCCCTGCTCGGCGCGGCGCTGACCTGCGCAACTGAATGGAATTGGCCCGTACTCCCGGGTGTGGGAACGGCACCGGCCGGAGGCCGGGGGCGCCGTTGTGCCTGTCCGGATGCCGAGTGTGCGGTGCCCGGGGCGCACCCCTTCGACCCCGGTCTGCTGGCCGCCTCCACCGACGAGCGCATGGTGCGCTGGTGGTGGACCAACCGCCCGACCGCCCCGGTCCTGCTTGCCACCGGCGGCCGCGCCCCCTGTGCGGTGAGCCTGCCCGCTGTGGCGGGCGCCCGCGCCCTGGTCGAGCTCGACCGGATGGGCATGCGGCTCGGCCCCGTCGTCGCGACGCCTACCCGTTGGTCGCTGCTGGTGGCGCCGTACTCGCTGGAACAGCTCGGAGAGCTGCTGCATGCCAAGGACTGGGTGCCCAGTTCGCTGCGTTTCCACGGCGAGGGCGGCTATCTGCTGCTGCCGCCGTCCGAGGCGGGCACCGGTCAGGTGAGCTGGGAACGGGCTCCGCTCCCCGGTTCCGCACGGCCGTGGCTGCCTGACGTCGTTGCGGTCGTGGACGCACTGGTCCAGGCCAGCACCAGCGCGCCGGACGGCGGGAGCCGGCTGGCCTACTGACGGCGGTCACTCGTACGGGTGTGGGCTGGGCGGAGTTCCCAGGTAAACGGGCGCGCGGTCGCCTCATGCCATAGTTCCGTCGCTATCTTCGGCTCACCGTCTTGATTTCCGGCCGTCGACAGGTGGAACGCGCCATGAATCTCCGCATGCTCGGGCTCGCGGCCGTCGTGGTGTTCACCGCCCTGCTGCCACTGGCGGGCGCCTCGGCCGGCCCGGAGGGGCGGTCCGGCTCCCGGGAAGCCCGTCCCGTACAAGCGGACGACAAGAGGCCTGTACGAAAGACGCCGCCCGATTCTCTTCTGTCCGGAATTGAGCTTTCTGGCACGAAAGAAAGCGAGATGCCGCAAACGTCCGCCCAATGCGGTCCCGAACTTTTCTCGCCGACCGGCGTGGAGGCGCAGACCTGCGTGCTGACCAGCTCCCAGGACGGCACCTGGGCGCGCACCTATTACCGCAATGCCACCGGCACGGAACTGCGGGCCGCGCTCTCCCTGATGGGGCCGGACGGCCGTACCGTGCAGATCAACTGCGCGGTGGGTGCGGAAGACGAGCCGGATACGTGCGAGACGCCGCGCGAGGCGACGGAGGGAATGCCGGGCGCCTACACGGCGGTAGCGGAATTCGCTGCTCCGAATGTCGGCGATCCGCTACTGCTGCGCTCGGGCAGTAACCCGGCGTCCACGACGGGCAGTTGAGTCGTATCGCGTCACGCGGAGGGCGCCGCCGAAATTGCGGCGGTATGGCGGAGAACACGGACGCCCGGTCGCTGGCGACGGGGGATGCACCAGCGACCGGGCTACTGGAACGGTAACAAGAGATCGGCAGTTCGCAAATTCGATCTCAGGCATTCGGACATCGATTTATAGCCCATAACCAGGAGTTGTGACCGGAGTCACCGGACTGGCTGGTCGGTCGGTGCCGTCAGCTCAGCGTCACCTGGCGATTGGTGAGCCCGCCGCGCGCCCGCCGCTCGTCCGCGCTCAGGGGGGCGTCCGTGGCGAGTGCACGCGCCAGCCGCTCCGCGAACTCCGCCGCCGGCTGCTCCACGTCCTTCGCACCCACCCCTGTCGGCAGGTCCCAGACCGGGACCATCAGGCCGTGCGCACGGAACGAGCCGACCAGGCGGGTGCCTTCGCCGAGGCTCGACGTACCCGCGGCGTGCAGCCGGGCGAGCGCGTCCAGCAGCTGCTCCTCGGGGTGCGGCATGACCCACCGGAGGTGGTTCTTCTCGGGGGTCTCACACCAGTACGCGGCCTCGACGCCGGAGAGCTTGACCGTGGGAATGGCGGCCTCGTTCGCGCGCTCCAAAGAGGCGGCGACCTCGGGCGTGGCGTTCTCCCAGTCCGGGAGCCAGAATTCGAAGCCGCTGTGCACAACCGGCTCGAAAGGACCCGCCGGGTCGAGCAGATCCTGCAGCCGCGGACCGGTGGGCGCGACGCGCTGGGCCGCGACGGGCGTGCCGGGCTTCGCGACCAGCGCGCGCTGGAGAGTGTCCGCCAGATCGCGGCTCAGGTCGCTGGAGGTCGTGTCGTTCTGCAGGCCGACCAGTACGGAGCCGTCGTCGCGGCGCAGCGCGGGCCAGGCCATCGGCAGTACGGTCGCCAGAGTCACCGACGGAACGTCTTCGGGGAGCCCGCCCTTCAGCGTCAGTGCGATCGTCGCGGCGGGCACGAGCTCGCGCAGCGCGACCCAGTCGCACTCGCCCGGCAGCCCCTCGAACGGGCGCTGGACCAGCTCCGTCACCGCGTGTGCGGCGGCCCGGCCGTGGCAGGCCTTGTAGCGGCGGCCGGAACCGCACGGGCAGGGCTCCCGGGCGCCCACCACCGGATAGTTCTCATCAGTGCCCCCGGCACGGGCCCCTGTGGCGAGCTGCGGCTGCTTGGCCTTGGTCTGGCGCTTCTTGGCCATCGTGGGTGTCTCCCGAGTGCGGCTTTGCTGACGGGCGCGAGCCTAGTCGCTCGCACGCGCCGCAGGCCGGAACCGGCTCGTCACTCCAACTCCTCCAGCGACGTGGCGAACTCGATCACCGGTGGCGCCGCAACGCGCGTAGCGAAATCATCGTGCCGATGCCCCTCGCTGACGATCACCCACACGGTGACCTCGCCCGCGGCGCCGTCCCGTACGCCCCAGTCCTGCGCCAGCGCGCTGATGATGTTGAGCCCACGGCCGCCACGTGCGGTGACCGAGGGCGTGGCCGGAACAGGGCGGGTGGGCCCGCCTCCGTCCGTCACTTCGACTGTCAGCCGGCCCGCCTGGTCGACGCGCCACGCGGCGCGGATGTCGCCGTCGCCGACCTCCCGTTGCCCCAGCGGTCTGCCATGCCTGCAGGCATTGCTCAGCAATTCGGAAAGGATCAGAACTGCATCGTCGACGACCGAGTCGGGCACCCTGCTGATACGCAATTGTTCGCGCATCCGGTGCCTCGCCTCTCCCACGCCCGCAGGACCATGGGGTACGGCCATGCTCGACGACGTGGGCACTTCTTGTGCCACCACCAACGCCACCCCCGGAACCTCCTTAGCCCCACGCCACGGTGTGAATGCCCCAATGGACTGGACCGGAAACCGGCCAAGCGGAGGCCAGTGACGCACTCGTAACGATCGGATACGGACCGGATGCGCCGGGGCACACCCCGTAACAGGGACTATGTGCGGCCAAGTTGGGTCAGGACCTGCCGGGGGCGGTTCGTGATGATCGCCTCGATGCCGAGATCGACGCACAGCTGGACGTCCTCCGGCTCGTTGACCGTCCAGACGTGCACCGAGTTGCCGGCGCGCTGCAGCCGCTCGACGAAGCCGGGGTGGTTGCGGACCGTTCGGATGCCCGGTCCGGCGATCCGTACCCCGGCGGGCAGCCGCCCGTCGCGCATCCGCGGCGAGATGAACTGCATCAGATAGACGGTGGGGATGTCCGGCGCCGCGGCGTGAACCCGGTGCAGCGAGCGCGCCGAGAAGCTCATGACCCGCACCGGGGACGGCCCGTCGGCGGGCGGCGCGTCGAGGCCGAACCGCTTGAGGAGGTGGAGCAGCCGCTCCTCCACCTGGCCCGCCCAGCGCGTGGGGTGCTTGGTCTCGATGGCCAGCTCGACCGGGCGTCCCGCGTCGGCGACCAGTTCGAGCAGCCGCTCCAGGGTCAGTACCGAGGTCCGCTCACGGTCCGGGTCCCAGTCCGGGGACTCCTCCCGGTCCTTCCACGAGCCGAAGTCCAGGGCGGCGAGGTCGGCCAGCTCGAGGGCGGAGACGGCGCCGCGGCCGTTGGAGGTGCGGTTCACCCGGCGGTCGTGCACACAGACGAGGTGGCCGTCGGCGGTGAGCCGGACGTCGCATTCGAGGGCGTCCGCACCGTCCTCGATTGCTTTTCTGTACGCGGCCAGGGTGTGCTCGGGGGCGTCCTCGGAGGCGCCCCGGTGAGCGACGACTTGGATGGTCTGCTGCCGTGCGTGGGTCACCGCGTCATGGTGCCACCGTCCGGAGTCCCGATGTGTACGGCCACTGTGCGGATGCGTCCGTATTGTCGGAGATAAAGGATGGCGACGGGACTCACAGGTCCGGCTTACAGTGCTCTGACGGCCCATGGGAAAAGCTGTTCCCAGTCACGCGTGCAGCCGGCCGTCACATCAAGACGCCGTGGAACGAGGAGAGAGCTGTGAACACCGAGAACGAGGGCCCCGCGGTACCTGGCTCCCCCGCGGCCCCGTCCGCACCTCCCGTGCCGGTGGCCGCTCCCGCGCCCGAGCCCGTAGCGCAGGCCGACCGGCCGACCGATACGCAGTCCGCGACGCCGACGGGCGCGCCGGCCGACCCGCCGGCCGGTCCGCCGACGGGCGGTGCCGCCGGGTGGCCACCGCCTCCGGCCGCGCTCCCCCCATACGGAGCCGGCGGCGGGGGGCCTGTATGGGGAGCCCCCCAGCCGACGCCGTCCCCCGCGGGCGGCCCGAGGCGCTCGGGTGGTCTGGTGTCCGCGGTCGTGGCGGCAGCGCTGGTCGCGGGCGGGATCGGCGGCGGAATCGGCTACTGGGCAGCCGAGAGCAGCGACAACTCCGGCGGCTCCACCACCATCAGCGCGCCGCAGAGCCAGGCGGACCTGAAGCGGGAACCCGGCTCGGTCGCCGGCCTCGCGGCCAAGGCGCTGCCGAGCGTGGTCACCATCGACGCTGAGGGCGGAGAGGGAGAGGGCGGCACCGGCACCGGCTTCGTCTACGACAAGCAGGGCCACATCCTCACCAACAACCACGTGGTGGCGTCCGCCGCCGACGGCGGGAAACTCTCCGTGACGTTCTCCAACGGCAAGAAGTACGACGCACAGGTCATAGGACGCGCCGAGGGCTATGACGTCGCCGTACTGAAGCTGAAGAACGCCTCCGGACTCACCCCGCTCCCGCTGGGCAACTCCGAGCGGGTCGCGGTCGGCGACTCGACGATCGCGATCGGCGCGCCCTTCGGTCTGTCCAACACGGTCACGACCGGCATCATCAGCGCGAAGAATCGTCCCGTCGCCTCCGGGGACGGCTCGGGCGGCAAGAACTCGTACATGAGTGCCCTGCAGACGGACGCGTCCATCAACCCGGGCAACTCCGGCGGCCCGCTGCTCGACGCGCGTGGGGCGGTCATCGGCATCAACTCGGCCATCCAGTCGGCGGGCAGTGGCGGCCTGGGTGCGACGCAGTCGGGCTCCATCGGCCTCGGTTTCGCGATCCCGATCAACCAGGCGAAGAACGTCGCGGAGCAGCTGATCAAGACCGGCAAGCCGGTCTACCCGGTGATCGGCGTCTCGGTCGACATGCAGGCCGAGGGCGACGGCGCCAAGATCTCCGAGCAGGGCAGCGGCAGCACGACCGCGGTGACCCCGAACGGCCCGGCAGCCAAGGCAGGCCTCAAGCCGGGGGACGTCATCACGAAGCTGGACGACACGGTCGTCGACAGCGGCCCGACCCTGATCAGCGAGATCTGGACCCACAAGCCGGGCGACAAGGTGAAGCTCACCTACGAGCGCGGCGGCAAGACGACGACGGTGGATGTCACCCTGGGCCAGCGCGAGGGCGACAGCTGACCGGCTAGGCTGTCCTCGCGCCACCGTCGGTCGGTGACGCGGGGTGGGTTGCCCGAGCGGCCTAAGGGAACGGTCTTGAAAACCGTCGTGGCGCGAGTCACCGTGGGTTCAAATCCCACACCCACCGCAGCAGGTCAGCGTATGCGCTGGTCAGAAGGGGTGTCCCAGTTCTGGGGCGCCCCTTTTTCGTGGGGCCCGTCTCACCTTGATTCGCCTCTGTACCGCTTTGGATCATCGTGTGTGGACCAGGCGTGGACCAGGATTCCGCCGAAGAGAGCCCGGAAACTCGCAGGTCACACCCGTGCTCTGAAGAGGCGTGAGGACCAGGACCACGCTGTGCCCGAGAGCACGAAAGGCACCACCCCCGACCCGTAGGTGGGTGGGGGTGGTGCCTTTGCGGCCCGCAGCCGGGCCGTGGTGCTTGTGTTCCTACTCCTCCTCCTCTGCTGCCTCCAAGGCCCGCTCGATCTGCTGGTTCGAGCGCTGCTGGCTGCGGTGAATAGCCTTGGCGTAGAAGCGGAAGAGGACCGCGATGCTATGGCCCGAGGTCACCCCGGTCATGGACCGGACCTATCCGTTGAGCGAGGCGCCCGAGGCGATCCGGTATCTGGAAATGGGGCACGCGCGAGCGAAGTCGTCATCGCCGTGTAAGGGGTCCTGGCGTAAAGGACCCTGGGAATAATTGAATATGATTGTCATGTGCTAGGTTCGGGTGTGCCCTCCAGCGCCCCCGTCCCATGGCCTGAAAGTCTCCCCATGCACCCGTCCAAGCTCCTGCCCCAGGGCTCCCTCGCCGCCATCTCGGCCCTCCTCCTCACCGGCTGCTTCGCCTCCGGCGCCGACAGCGCCGGAGGTGACTCCAACGGCGAGCGCCGCATCAGGCTCGCGATGATGCAGCCGCCGCGGGCCGGGCTCTCCCCGCTCAGCGACGATGCCTTCAAGCTCTCCCGGTGGTCGACGGCGGAAACCCTGGTCACACTCGACAAGGACGGCGACCCCCGGCCCGCCCTGGCCGCCAAGTGGCAGCGCAGCGACCCCCGTACGTGGACGTTCACCGTGCGCGAGGGCGTCACCTTCCACGACGGCACCGCGCTGACCGCCGAGGCCGTCGCCCGCTCGCTCACGCGGGCCGCCACCGCCGCCCCCAAGCCGCGCATCCTCGACGGCGTCGGCCTGACGGCCGCGGCCGAGGGCAACACCGTGCGGGTCACCACCAGCGACGCCGATCCGCTGGTCCCCCAGCGGCTCTCCTCGCCGCAGTTGTCGATCCTCGCGGCCAAGGCGTACCAAGGAAAGACCGTCAACCCGGTCGGCGCGGGCACCGGCGCGTTCGTGCTGACGAAGGTGAACGGCACCAGCTCCGCCGCCCTGGACCGCAATGAGAAGTACTGGGGCGGCCGGGCCAAGGCACCCGGAATCGACGTGCGGTTCATTCCCGACGGCACCGCCCGCGCCGCCGCGTTGCGCAGCGGCGAGGCCGACATCGTCGAATCGATCCCCGTCTCCCAGGCGCCGCTGCTCGCCGAGAACCAGATCACCGAGGTGCCGATGCCGCGCACCAACACCCTGTACCTCAACACCGAGAAGGGGGCCTTCAAGGACCCGGCGATACGCGCCGCCGCCCGCGTGGCGATCGACGCCAAGGCCCTGGTCTCCGGGGTGTACGAGAACCGCGCCGACGTCGCCGAGGGCCTGCTGGGACCCGCGCTGCCGTGGGCGAAGCAGCGCCAGGGCCGCACCGCCGCCACCGCCCCGGGCAAGGCGAACGGCGCCACCATCACCATCGGCACCTTCACCGACCGCGCCGAGCTGCCGGAGGTCGCGGCCAGTCTCCAACAGCAGCTCCAGAAGGCCGGCTTCAAGGTGAAGCTGGACATCCGTGAGTACGCCAACATCGAGCAGGACGCGCTGGCCGGAAAGTTCGACGCGTTCATCTTGTCCCGCGCGACCATCCTGGACTCCGGCGACCCGACCGCGTACCTGCAGAGCGACTTCGGCAGCGAAGGCTCGTTCAATATCGCCCAGCTCTCCGACCCCGCCGTGGACCAGGCGCTGCGGAAGGCGTCGGCCACCCCCGCGGGTGACGCCCGGCGCGCCGCGATCCTGGCGGCGGAGACCGCGGTCCTCAACTCCGATGCCGCGCTCCCGCTGCTCCATGAGCGGGTCATCCAGGGCGACGCGGCGCATGTGGTGGGGTCGGTGAAGGACCCGCGCGAGCGTGAGTTGATCAGCATCGCCACGCATATCTCATGAGAGCGCAACTCATGAAGGCTCAACTCATAAGGGTCATCTCATGAAGGCTGCGCTGACTCGCGTGACCGGGTTGGCCGCGGTGACGGCCTGTGTCGGGCTGCTGCCCTGGCTCTCGGGGCGCGACCCGGCGCTCACCGTGCTCCGCGCCCGCTCGGCCGAACAGGAGCCCACCGCCGAGGCGCTGGCGTCGATCCGGGACGATCTCGGGCTCGGCGCGGGGCCGCTCAGCCTGCTCGGCGACTGGGCGGGCGGCCTGGTCCGCGGCGACCTCGGCACCTCCTGGGTGTCCGGCGCCGATGTGCTGCCGTCGGTGCTCTCCGGGCTCGGTGTCTCGCTCGGGCTCATGGGCGCGTCCCTGCTGGTGGCGCTGGTGACGGCGACCGCGCTCTGCGCCGTACCGCTGGTACGCGGGGCACGCGCCACAGCACGCCACCGGTCCGGGACGGCCGCGGCGATCCTGGTGTCCCTGCCGGAGTTCCTGCTCGCCACCGTCGGACTGCTGGTCCTGGGGGTGTGGTGGGGGCTGTTGCCGACCTCCGGCTGGCAGGGGCCGAGCCATCTGGTGCTGCCCGCGCTGGCGTTGGGCATTCCCGCGGGCGGACTGCTCGGGCGTCTCGTCGACGACGCGCTGCCCGCGGTCTTCGCGGAGCGCTGGACGGAGTTGTGGCGCGCCTCGGGAGTCACCGCTTGGCGTATCGCGGCTGCCGCGCTGCGCCGGTCCCTGCCCTCCGTACTGCCCCAACTCGAACTGGTCGCCGTCGGCCTGACGGGCGGCGCGGTCGCCGTCGAGACCGTATTCGCCATTCCCGGCATTGGACGTACGGCGCTGGGCGCGGCCAAGTCACAGGATCTGCCGATGCTCCAGGGCGTCGTGCTGGCGCTTCTCGTGCTCGGGCTGCTGGCGGGCGCGCTCACCCATCTGGTACGACGGCGGCTGCTCGGCCCCGGCCTGCGCGACGCGCAACTGGCGCTGGCCGCACCCGCGCCGCCCGTCCCCGGACGGCTTCGTACCGCCGTGCCCATCGTCCTCGGGGCGGCGCTGACCGCAATCGTCGGCGCGGGGCTGCTGCGCGATCCGTACGCCGTGGACACCGCGCTCCGGCTGGCCGCCCCCTCCGGGGCGCATCCGCTGGGCACCGACGGGCTCGGCCGGGACGTGCTCGCGCGGATCGGGCACGGCGCGGCGGCGACCGTCGGCGTCGCCTTCGCGGTCTGCGGGGTCAGCTGCCTGCTGGCGCTGGCGATCGGCTTTCTGCCGTCCGTCGCGGCGGGCGCGTCGGACATCGCCAACGCGCTGCCGCCGGTGATCGTGGGCATCTTCGTCTCCGCCGCCCTCGGGCCCGGCACGGGCGGCGCGTCGCTGGCGGTCGCGCTGGTCTCGTGGCCGCCACTGGCCGCGCACGCCGCCGCGCTGGTCCAGGAGGTGCGGGCCTCCGGCTTCCTCGCGGCGCAGCGGGCGATCGGTTCCAGCCGGTTCTGGATCCTCACGCGTCACGTCCTGCCCTCGGTGGCCGGGCCCGTGGTGCGGCACGCCGTGCTGCGGCTGCCGGGCATCGCGCTGGCGCTGGCCTCGCTCGGCTTCCTGGGGCTCGGCGCGCAGCCGCCCGCGCCCGAGTGGGGGCTGCTGCTGGACGAGTCGCGTGCGTATATGGAGCGCGCGCCGTGGGCGGCCCTCGCCCCGGCGGGCGCGCTCGCCCTGCTCGCGGGCCTGGCCGTATCGCTGGCCGCACTCCCCCTGACCCGAAGGCGCAGCACCCATGCCGCATGACACCTCTGCCCTGTTGTCCGTACGCGATCTGCGCATCGCCCTGCCCTCGGGCACCCTCGCCGTACGCGGGCTCTCCTTCGATGTGCGCGGCGGTGAAGTCCTGGCCCTCGTCGGCGAGTCGGGCGCGGGAAAGTCGCTGACCGCGCGCGCGGTCCTGGGGATGCTGCCGCGCTCCACCCGGGTCACGGGCAGCGTGCGGCTGGGGGAGCTGGAGCTGCTCGGGGCGCGCCGGGCTGTGTATGCAGGCCTGTGGGGGCGGCGTATCGGATACGTACCACAGGACGCGCTCTCCGTGCTGTCGCCGGTGCACACCGTCGGGGCGCAACTCGCCGCCGTCGTACGGTCGGTCAGCGGGGTGAGCCGACAGGCGGCGCGCGAGCGGGCGGTCGCCGCGCTGGAGCGAGTGGCGATCCCGGATGCGGCCCGCCGCGCCCGCGCGTATCCGCACGAGTTCTCCGGCGGGATGCGTCAGCGCGCGGCCATCGCGATGGCCATGCTCAACGAGCCCGAGCTGCTGATCGCGGACGAGCCGACGACCGCGCTCGACCCGTCCGTCCAGCGGCAGGTCCTCGACGTCCTGGCGGCACAGCGCGAGGCGACGGGCGCGGCGCTCCTGCTCATCACCCACGACCTGGGAATCGTCGCCGACCGCGCCGACCGGGTGCTGGTGATGTACGCGGGACGGCACGCCGAGTCGGGGCCGGTCGAAGGCGTCTTCGCCCGCCCCCGGGCTCCGTACACCGCCGGGCTGCTCGCCTCGCTGCCGCCCGAGGAACCGGTGCCCGGCCGCAGACTTCCGGCGATCGCCGGGGTTCCGCCCTCGGGCCCGCTTCCGGGGTGCGCGTTCGCGCCGCGCTGCCCGCTGGCCGACGAACGCTGCCGTACACAGGAGCCCGAGCCGACGCCGGCCGGGCCCGGCGGGTCGCTGGTCTCCTGCCACCACTTGGCGCGACTCCCTTTCCCTGCCGATGACTTGTTCCTGAGGGACGGAGTCGTATGACCACCCTGCTCAGCGTGCGCGACCTGGTGGTCCGCTATCCGGGCCGTAACCGCCGGGTGCCGCCCCGGCTCGCCGTCGACGGGGTCTCCTTCGAACTGGCCGCCGGTCAGACGCTGGCCTTGATCGGCGAATCGGGATCGGGCAAGTCGAGCACCGCCTCGGCGGTACTGGGGCTGCGCCGCCCCGAAAGCGGTGAGGTGTGGTTCGACGGGCACGAGCTCACAGCCCTGGACGAGCCGCAGCTGCGGCCGCTGCGCCCGCGGTTCCAGCCGGTGTTCCAGGACCCGTACGGCTCGCTGAGCCCGCGTCGGCGGATACGGGACGCGGTGGCCGAACCGCTGCGCGTCCAGGGCCGCTGGGATCCGCGCTCCGGACCGCGCCGGGTCTCCGAACTGCTGGAGCTGGTCGGCCTGGACGCGACGGCACACGGCGATCGACTGCCGGACGAGCTGTCCGGGGGCCAGTGCCAGCGGGTCGGCGTGGCCCGCGCGCTGGCGAGCGACCCCCAACTGCTCGTCCTGGACGAACCGGTGGCCGCGCTCGACCCATCCGTACGGGCCGGGGTGCTCAATCTGCTGACGGACCTACAGGAGCGGCTCGGGCTGGCGTACCTACTCATCTGCCACGATCTGGCACTGGTCCGGCACATGGCGCACCGGGTGGCGGTGATGCAGGCCGGCCGCATCGTGGAGACGGCGTCCGCGCAGGCGCTGTACGGGGCGGCGGAGCACCCGCACACGAGGGAACTGCTGGCGGCGGCGCGGCGCGGTGCCTAGGAGAACGACCCGTGGACGGTCTGCGGCTACCTGCCGTGCTGGATAACCCGAGGGTTGCAGTCAGGGTTGCATTCACCCCCGTTCAGCCCGGTCCTGTCGTCGAAGATCGAACCAATCCGCCGCAGGTCAGGACACTGGCGGGCCAGCCCGTACCCCCGGACGAACGGTTGGAAAGCGTGTTGGGGGCAACCCCTCACGAGTTCGAATCCTCTATCCCCCGCAACGGCTGGCCGTCCTTCTGGCCAACAAGCTCTACTGCCCCCAGGATGGCCTGCCGCTGACCGTTGACAACCGAAGTACGGAAGGGGATTGCGCGCACTGGTATTCCCCTGACGTCGGTCAGAGCAGCCGCCTGCGCGAGAACGATTCGCGGGGGCGCCAGTCTGCCCATCGGACGCGCCCGTGGACCAGGTGTGGACCACGGGACTACCTCAGCCCCATGACGGGCCGAGAACCAGCAGGTCAGAGTACGTAGGGGCGCCACGATTTCGCACCCTCTTGAAAACCGTCGTGGCAGCGATGTCACCGTGGGTTCAAATCCCACCCACCGCCAGGGCCTATAAGGCCAGGTGAGAGGGGGTGTCCGGAGCTTCCGGACACCCCCTCTTTTCGATTTCGTCTCGAACTGTCTCACGCGGATCCCGGTTCCGATCAGGGCGTGTGGGCCAGCGGCGGGCCAGGATTTGCGTCTGGGGGCCTACTCGGATCGAGTCAGACTCCCGGGGTGCCCGGAAGCCGACCAACCAACGGTGAAGCCGTCGCCAGCTTCCATGGGGCTGTACTGAGCCTGCGAAGAGAAGTGAGTGGACTCCCTCGGCGAAGCTCATCAGTGTTACGTGCAGCCTCGACATCGCCCTGGAGTACTCATTCCGAGCCTCCGAACGGCCTCGCCACAACTCGGAGACCGACTGGGGCGGCGTCATTGACTCACCGCGCCGTTGGCTCCCTCCTTGTAGCCCACCTTCACGGCGATGCGCATCCATGCTTCGCCGAGCACGGCCGGTCGGCATTCGGCAGGATCGCCGTCTCGTCCTTCGTCGTTCCGCTCGGGTGCCCGCCGCACGGACGTCGTCACGCCTGGCGTCCAGCGGCCGGGCGGTACGTGGCCGGCCGATTCGGTGAACCGGCTCAGCGCCTCGCGGTCCACCCGGGAAGCGATCTCCGTGACGACCCAGTCGGCGACGGTAGTCGCACCCCGCTCCCCGCGGGGACGCCCGGGCGCCGATCGGCTTCACTGGTCACTGCTGCCAGTCTCTCCGAGCCCGTCGCCGCTCATCGCGGATCCGCTGCTGGTTGTCACGGCGGCGGATGAAGTCGCTCGGTTCCAAATCACCTTCCATCAACCGCCCGGCCACGAGTCCGACGACGCCCAGTCCCAGCACCAGCAGGAAGGCCCCGAAGCCACCGAAATGCGCGGCGAAACCCAGCGCCATTCCGGCAATCAAGCCCACCACGCCCCTGCTCATCACGCGCTCCTTCACTCAAGCAGCCGGCTCCGGCCGGCTACTGGACCCGCTGCCGCTCTTCCCCTTCGTCCTCCTCGTCGGGCAGCTTCACATCACTGACCATGATGTTGACTTCCACGACTTCCCGACCCGCCATCCGCTCCACTGCGGAGATCACGTTCTCCCGCACTGCACTGGCCACGTCCGTGATCGAGATGCCGTAGTCGACGACGATCTCCAGATCGATGGCCGCCTGCTCCTCTCCGACCTCGACACTGACCCCGCGCGTGGCGGATTTGCCACTACCGGCGCCGGGCATCCGCTCCCGCATGGACCCCATCGAGCGCGCGAACCCACTGCCCAGGGCATAGACGCCGAGCACGTCCCGCGCCGCCATTCCGGCGATCTTCTCCACCACCACATCGGCGACGGTCGTCCGGCCGCGAGAGCCGGGCGCACCGCCGGGCTTTACGCCGGTGTTCTCAGTCATCGGGCCATTCCTCCCTTAGGAGCTCACCTAGCACTCTTTGTTCGGATTATATTCGTTTTAGTGCGTTCTATTCGAAGTTCGGACCATGGGACGGGTGGTCGAACGAGTGGCACGAGCGCCCCTGCCCGGAGTCCTCGCGGACACTCCGGGCGCAGTGCGGCAGGAAGAGAACCGCGGCCATGGAAGAAAAGAGGGTGAGAGGTTGGTGACTGAGGTGCGGACGCAGGCAACGCGGCGCCATCTCTACCTTGGCCGTCTACTCCCGCTCGGCGGGCCCGACGACGGGACGTGGATCACCGAGCAAGCGGCCGCCCGGGCTCTCAGGCGCACGGCCGCTGAGATTCCCGGCCTTTGGCTGGAGACCCTGCGCATCGGAACGGCACCACTTGAGCCCGTGTCCGAGCCGACCGTCCGTCCACCGGCCAGCGCGCTACCGCCTGGCCCGCTCAGGATCGAGGCCGCCTTCTCCGCGTCCATGGGGCAGCCGCTGCCTCAGACCGCCGAACAGTTGAGGACCACACTGCTCGGCGCGGCCGCTGAACAGCTCGGCCTGGCCATCGTGACAGTTGATCTGCGCGTCACAGACCTCCTCGAAGGCCCGGAGGCAGCCGTCAGGTCACAGACCTCGGACAGCGCCGTGAGACCCCCGCCGGAAACTGCAGCCACGCAAAGCTCGCCCCCAGCGCCCGGAACAGGACCCATGCGGGGGCCCAACGGGGAGCTGGCCGACGTCGCGGCGGCCGTTCCCGGCGTCGCCCGCCTCACCACCGTGCTGGGAAGCCGCCCGGTCAAGGTGGAGCAACATGACGATCCACCCGGCCGGCACATCGAGGTCCAGCTCGCGGTCGCCCCCGGACACCATCCACTGGAAGTCGCCCGCGCCGTCCGGGCAGCGGTAGCCGGCGCAGCCACCAGTGAGACCCCGGGCCCGGTCACCACCGCCGTCCTCATCACAGAAACCGCAGCCTGAGCTGAGGGGTTGTCCCTTATGGGGTGTGAGTCAGCCCGGAGTACCGATCGATCCACAGCCCGCGAAACGCGAGGGTGCCGCCCTGCCCGCGGTGGGCAAAGCGGCGCCGTAGTCACTGCGGTGAGTGGTGTGGCTACTCCTCGTCTGCTGCGTCGAGAGCTTGCTCGATCTGCTGGTTAGACCGTTGCTGAGTGCGATGGATGGCCTTGGCGTAGAAGCGGAAAAGAACAAGGATGCTGTGCCCCGCTCGGCGAGCCACCTCGGCCGGGGAGACTCCCGGTCGCTTCAAGACCCCAAGGGACGATATGGGATGGGGGCGGTACCAGCAGTGGAACCGAGCCGGCCATGTCGGCCTGACCCGCCGGACGCACGCGTGCGCTCGGCTCACGGGCCCGGCGCTGTGGGCCCCTGACTGATCTCGGAATCCGCATCCGGCCTGGCATATGTTTTTTCCGGCCTGCGCCATCCAGGGGACATGTGGTGCCGCTTGTTCAATGTCGCAGAAGACGGAGGAGCATTCGGAGCCGAAATCGTCTTCTGCCTCTGACGTCAATGACTGCATCGACGGTGGCTTGCCGCGCGAGTCGAATGACACCCAGTCGGCTCAATATTTGTCGTACATTCTTCGATTCATACGGTGAGTTCCAGCGACATCCCCGGATGAATCGTAACCGGGTGGGGGTGTCTGCGTAATATGCCGCCCGGCAGAAGAGGCGATTCCGTTCGACGAGGAACGCCGGACGTCACCACCCCCCACAGGAGTTGGCTCCTTGATGACACTGAATATTCCCGATGCGCCGCATCGGCGCACAATGACGGCCTGGATCGCGGGGGTACTCACCCTGCTGGTCGCCTTTGCAGTTGTGGCAGTGACGCCTACGCGGGCAAATGCAGCAACATTCGTACAACTGGGTACCGCGACACCCTTCGCGGTGCTGGCCGGTACGGCTGTCACCAACACCGGTGCTTCTGTGATCACCGGAGACGTCGGCGTAGATCCGGGGGAGGCCATTGGAGGATTTCCGCCCGGCATTGTGGTGGGCGGGACGTTCCACGCCGGTGACGAAGTGGCTGAGGACGCGAAGGCCGACCTGGTCACGGCGTACAACAACGCCTTCGCCCAGCCCACGGAGTTTGCCCTTTCCGCGGCGCCGGTGACTCCGACGCTGATTCCGGGCACCTACGCCGTTGAGTCCGGTCTCCTGGTCAACGGTGTCTGGACCCTGGACGCCCAGGACAACCCCGATGCCGTCTGGGTATTCAAGGTTCCTGCGGGCCTGACAACGGCAACCGGGAGCAGCGTGGTGCTCCAGAACGGCGCCCAGGCGTGCAACGTGTTCTGGGTGACCGACGAATCGGCCACGATCCAAGCCGGCTCCAACTTCGTGGGCACCCTCATGGCGCTCACCTCGATCACGGTCGTCAATGGGGCGGACATCGAGGGGCGGGTGCTGGCCCGCAACGGGGCCGTGACGCTGGACACCAACGTGATCACCAGGCCGGCGGGATGTGACGCCCCCCCCACCACAACGACTACTACCACCACCGCCGCTGACGCTGCGGGTGCTGACGCTGCGGGTGCTGACGCTGCGGGTGCTGACGCTGCGGGTGCTGACGCTGCGGGTGCTGACGCTGCGGGTGCTGACGCTGCGGGTGCTGACGC